>JACZXN010000199.1 GCA_022571575.1 Chloroflexota bacterium
CAACCTTCCCCGACTGGCCGTACACCCACTTCACCATGGTCCATGCGACGACTCCCGAAGGCTGTGAGGAGATCAACAACGAGATCAGCGAGGCCACGGGGATAACCGAACGGATGGTTCTCTACAGCACCAGAGAATACAAGAAGACCCGCGTCCGCTATTTCGTGCCGGACTACGACGACTATCTGGAAACCGAAAAACCCGACGCCGTGATCACGGCTTAACCCCAACGTTTAACGACATTGAACATATGACAACCTTTTACCCCGTTTTCCTCAATCTGAATGGGCGCCGTTGCGTCGTCGTCGGCGGCGGACAGATCGCCGAGAGCAAGGCCCTCAAGCTGCTCGATTCGGGCGCCAAGATCACCGTCATCAGCCCCGACGCCACCCAGGGCCTCCGCAACGCCGCGGACCGGGGAGACGTTGAATTAAAGCTGCGCAAGTACCAGGCCGGCGACCTTGAGGGCGCCTTCCTTGCCATCGCGGCCACCAACGACCGGCCGGTCAACCAGGAGATCTTCGAGGAAGCCGAGAGCTTGGGCGTTTTGCTCAACGCCGTGGATGACCCGGCCCGCTGCTCTTTCATCGCGCCGTCGATCGTGGAACGCGGCCCGGTCACTCTGGCCATCTCCACGGGCGGCGCCAGCCCGGCCCTGGCCCGCAAGCTACGGGAGACACTGTCCGAATCTTCGGCCCTGGACTGGGCGGACGCCACCGGCGTGCTGTCCAAGGCCCGACGGATGATCAAAGAGAAAAAGATCTCCATCGACCCCCAGCGCTGGCAATGCAGCATGACCCAAGAGCTGTTGGGCCTGGCCAAGTCGGGTCACGAGGACGAAGCCTTGGAAATGCTGCTGGATGGTCTGTTGGGACGGTATTCCAATAAGGATTCCAACGGGATGTGCTCCAACATCAGCGAATGCGTTTCCGGCGGCTGCCAGCTCAGGAGCCCCAAAGACGCCGGCAGCACCAGGGATTCGGGAACCGCCGGCTCCGCGGTTGACCGGGGCCGCTTGGCCCAAACCGCAGGGGACTGACCAGATGCCTCCCGGTAACTTGGCAGACGGACCAACCGGAGGCTCCAATAACCGGGCCATCAAGCTCGGGAGCCGGGGCAGCGCCCTGGCCCTGATCCAGGATGACGTGGTGATCGGCCGTCTGAAGGCCAATAGCCCGGACCTGGAGATCGAGATCGATACCGTTCGCACCGGCGGAGACATCGACCGCACCTCGCCGTTGGTTGGCATGGGCCTGGGCATCTTCGTCAAGGAACTGGAAGAGGAGCTGCTGTCCGGCAAGCTGGACATCGCCGTCCATAGCCTCAAGGACATGCCCACCAAGTTGCCTGACGGCCTGATCCTGGGCGCGGTGTTGTCCCGGGAAGACCCCAGAGACGTGCTGGTAAACCGTTTTGGCTGCTCCCTGGAGGAGCTTCCGGAGGGCGCCAAGATCGGCACCAGCAGCCCCCGCCGCGCCGCCCAATTGAAGAAATACGCCCCCCAGGTGGAGGTGGTCTCCATCCGGGGCAACGTGGAGACCCGGCTGCGCAAGGCCCGGGGTGAGGAGGCCGACGGGGCCATCCTGGCCGCCGCGGGCATGATCCGGCTGGGACTGCAGGACCAGGTCACCGAGTACCTCTCCCCGCAGCGGTTCGTGCCCCCGCCCGGACAGGGCATCCTGGCGGTGGAGGCGCGGGCCGACGACTACCGGATGCTGGAGTTGCTGGCGGCCATCGACGACGCGGACACCCGCTATGAGGCCACCGCCGAACGCGCCTTTCTAGAAAAGATCGGCGGTGGTTGCAGCGTGCCGGTGGGCGCCTATGCCCGGTGCATCGAGGACAAGATGCTCTTGACCATCTACATGAGCACCGAGGACGGTGAAAAGAGTTTCACCGCCAAGATCGAAGGACTGAAACGGGACCCCCTGCAACTGGCCAGCGACGCCTACCTGGCCCTGGTGGAACGGGGCGGGGCGGAGTTGCTGAAAGCCGCCAGGGCGGCTCAGGCGTGATCATCCGCCCCTCCGTGGGCGGTTTATTTAGTCATTTATTCAGCGGTTTACTCAGGTGGAACGATTGACCGGTAAAGTCTATCTGGTGGGCGCCGGACCCGGCGACCCCGGACTAATCACCGTCAAGGGCATGCGGGCCTTGGAGCAGGCCGAGGTGGTCGTTTACGACCGGCTGGTGGACCCCGTGCTCCTCCAGGCGGTTCCCGCAAGCGCCGAGCGCATCTTCGTGGGCAAGGCCCGGGGCCGGCAGCAACTGACTCAGCCCGAGATCAACCAACTGCTGGTGGACAAGGCCTCCGAGGGCCTCACGGTGGTGCGGCTGAAGGGCGGCGACCCATTTGTCTTCGGCCGGGGCGGCGAAGAGGCCCTTGAACTGAAGGCCAACGGCCTCCCTTTCGAGATTGTCCCTGGAGTCACCTCCGCCATCGCCGGACCGGCCTACGCGGGCATCCCCCTGACCCACCGGGGCATCGCGACGACATTCACGGTGGTCAGCGGCAGCGAGGACCCGTCCAAGCCCGAATCCACCGTCCCCTGGGAAGTCTTGGCCAAGAACGGCGGCACCCTGGTGGTGCTCATGGGCTGGGCCTCCCTGGAGAAGATACTCGGCACGCTGCAGAAAGAGGGCCTGTCACCCGCCACTCCGGCGGCGTTGATCCAATGGGGCACCTGGAGCACCCAGAAGACCGTCACCGGCCGCATCGAAAACATCTTGGACCTGGGCAGAGACGCGGGTCTGACTCCGCCGGTTATCACCGTCATCGGCGACGTTGTGAATCTCCGAGAGGAACTGGCCTGGTTCGACAAACGGACCCTGTTCGGCAAGCGCGTGCTGATCACCCGTTCCCGTTCTCAGGCGTCCCGGCTGCGCACCCTGCTGGAGCAGGCCGGGGCCAACGCGGTGGAACTGCCCACCATCCAGATCGGCCCGCTGGAAGACTTCTCCGAACTGGACGCCACCCTGGCCAGATTGCAGGACTTCCAGTGGGTGATATTCGCCAGCGCCAACGCCGTTGAGTCGGTCTTTGAGCGTCTGGAGGCCCAGGGCAAAGACGCCCGGGCCCTGGCCGGAACGACCATCGGGGCCATCGGCCCCGCCACTGCCCAAGCATTGGCCCGCCGGGGAATCACCGCCGACTTCGTGCCCAGCCGGCCCGTTTCGGAGGTGGTGCTGAAGGAGCTATCCGGCCGGGACTGGAAAGACGTCTCGGTGCTGCTGCCCTCCGCCGACATCGGGCGTGACGAACTGGAAAAGGGCCTCGCGGAGATGGGGGCCAAGGTCAACCGCTTGGCCGCCTACCGGAACGTGCCGGTCGAAGGCGTGAGCGACCTGGCCAAAGAAGCTTTCCTTGACGGCGTCGATGTCGTAACCTTTACCAGTTCCTCCACCGTGCGGAACCTGGTTGAGATGCTGAGCGGAGACCGCAAGGCCCTGGACTCGAGCTTCATAGCCTGCATCGGCCCGGTCACCTCCGCCACCGCCCGCGAACTGGGACTGCGGGTGGACCTGGAAGCAACCGAGCACACGGTTGAGGGCTTGGTGGATGCGCTGACCAATCACTTTTCCGCCGCCAAGTCTTCGCAATAGTAGTTCCCGCAAGAAAACCCCACGAGTGGGCTAAGGAGAGGACGCCATGACCAGCTTCCCCGACTCACGGTTGCGCCGCCTGCGCGGCAGCGAGCCCATGCGCAACTTGGCCCGGGAGACCCGGCTGTCGGTCAAAGAGTTCATCTACCCCCTGTTCGTGGCCCACGGAAACGGCGTCAAAGAACCCATCGAGCCCATGCCCGGCCAGTTCCAGATGTCCATCGACATTCTGTCCGAGGAGGTGGGAGAGGCTGCGGAATTGGGCATCCCCGCGGTGCTGCTGTTCGGACTGCCGGCCGAGAAGGACCCCCTGGGCACCGAGGGCTACGACCCCGAGGGCATCGTCCAGGAAGCGGTGCGGATGATCAAGAAGAACCATCCGGACATGATGGTGGTCACCGACGTCTGCATGTGCGAGTACACCGACCACGGCCACTGCGGGGTCATCGACAACGGCAGGATCGACAACGACCAGACCCTGGAATTGCTGGGCAAGACCGCCGTTTCCCATGTCCAGGCCGGAGCCGACCTGCCCGCCCCGTCCGCCATGATGGACGGCCAGGTCTGGGCCCTCCGCCAGGCATTGAACGACCATGGCTACGACGACACACCGATCATGGGCTACGCGGCCAAGTACTCGTCCGGGTTCTACGGACCGTTCCGGGTGGCCGCCGGTTCCACGCCCCAGTTCGGCGACCGGAAGGGCTACCAGATGGACCCGGCCAACGCCCGCATGGCCATGCGCGAGATCGAAGCCGATATCGCCGAGGGCGCCGACATCGTGATGGTGAAGCCCGCCCTGTCCTACCTGGACGTCATAAGACAGGCCAA
>JACZXN010000200.1 GCA_022571575.1 Chloroflexota bacterium
ACCCCCCCAAAGCCGTTCTCCGCTCCGGGGCCGTTCTGCATCATGAACACGCCCACGCGCTTGCCGTTGGTCACCCTGGAATAGCCGTCCACCATGTGGATGCCGGTGCCCTCCTGCCTGAATATGATGGGGCGGATCCCGGCGATGGCCGCCGCTTCCAACAGCGGCTGGTAGGGGACGCAGCCGATCCATTCCACACCCTCCATGCGCAGGATATTGGCGATCGCCGTGACTCCGTCCATGCTTGAACTCCTCATCTATACGCGGATCTATACGCGGCTATGTGGGGCCGTGATTTCGGGCCAGTGTAGATTGCGCCTCATATGGTGTCAACCGGTTTCAATCGGAGAGGGGAGGCGCCGCGGCATCCGGAGCGCCGTAATATAAAAAATGTCCGGGCTTAGAACTCGGACTGGAAGCTCCAGGGGACGAATCTGGCCGGCGTTATCTTGATGACCGGGCTTTCTTCCAGGTCCATACCCCGGTACTGGGGATATTTCTCCCGGAGCATGGCGATGGCCCGGGCCCACTCCTCGCCCCCCTCCAGCAGTCCGGCCTCTCCCAGCACCAGCACGTAACGGAGGCGGGACCAGTCCTCCTCGTAGTGGTCCACGACCAGGGACACCTGCGGGTTAGCCAGGATGTTGCGCACCCGGCGCAGTTGCCGGAGGGGCGTGGACTTGGGCTTGGCGTCCAGCACCGAGTAGATGACCTCGCCATCGAAGACGTAGCAAACGGGAATCACGTAGGGTTGGCCCTTGGCGTCGGCGGTGGCCAGGCGACCGGAACGGGCGGAGCGTAGAAAACGGTCTTGGGCGGAAGAGAGTTTGGGCACGGAGGACCGGTCGAAACCTAAACTTCAGCGCTGAAATCGAGGGGGTCTTCGAGGAAGTCCAGGTCCTCCAACTCGATGCGGGCGGCCTCTTCCAAGTTGGTGTCGCCATCATCGGTGCAGGTTAGAAGCGCTTGTTTGGCCAAGGGACCGCCGATCTCACCCAGGGCGTTTATCCCGGCCAACCGGACCTCCGAGTCGTCGTCTTTCAGCAGCAGCATCAGATGGGGCACCGCGTCCTCTTCGCCCAATTCTCCGCAGGCGTGGGCCGTTTCATAGCGGATCGACGGATCTTCGTTCTGGAGTTCTTGAATCAATAGGGGGAGCCAACCAACTTCGCCGGTGCGGCCCATGGCGTAGATGGAACTGGTGCGGAAATCCGGGTCCAGGCTCTCGTAGGCCAGGGTGATGAGCTGATTGATCTCCGGGGTGTTGAACGGCGCCAGGGCCTCCATGCAGCGCCGCCGGACATCCACGGGTTCCTCCTCATCTTCAAGGACCTGCATCAGATTGTCGTGCACCGCCTCGCGGTCCTTGGGCAGCAGCTTGCCTTCCTGGGCCAACATTGGAAACCGTCCCAGGGCCCTGGCGGCGGCGGCCCGCACCTCTGAGCCCTTTTCCGACCTCAGCACCTCGACCAGGCTGGGGATCACCGAGCGGTCTTCATGCTCCCAGAGACCGTCCATGGCGGTTTTCATCAGCGGCTCGTCATCGCCCTTGAGGCACATCTTGAAGATCGCCGAGAAGTCCAACTCCGGGTTGTCCTCGGCAATCTCCACCATGGTGGAGGCGATGGTACGCCGCCTTTCGATGGGGATGGGGAACCAGGCTGTGGCGAAGAGCTCCAATTCCTCGGGGGAAAGGTCGGAGACCTCATGGAAGTCCGTGGAGGAGATATGCCCGGTTGGGTCCAAAGCATTTTCGAGGAAGAATTCGAATGACATCGACACCCCGGGGTCCCCGGTTCCGGCCCTCAGTCGCCGGGGTCGTTTCAGTCTCTGGGCGGGCTCCTAGGTACCTGTAAATACGCTGCCCAGGCTCGTTTTTCCAGTATAGCATAGGGAAACCGGACAGAAACACCGGCTAAAACATGGGGAGCATCAGCCCTCCCTCACCCGCCGCGCCGCCACCGGAATCTCCGGCAGCAGGTCGGACGCCGCCAGCCCGGCGTTGCCCAACCGGGAGACGGTTTTCTCGCCGGCTGCTCCGTGCAGGTAGACCCCGCAACCGGCCGCGATGGCGGGGGCCAGTCCCTGGGCCATCAGTCCGGCGATAACCCCGCTGAGAACGTCTCCAGTGCCGCCGGAGGCCATCCCCGGGTTGGCGAACGAGGCCACCCTGACCATCCCGTCCGGCTGGCCGATGACCGTGTTGGCGCCCTTCAGCACCAGGCACACGTTCCACTTCGCGGCATACTCTCTGACCACGGCCACCCGGTCTTTCTGGATCTCGGCCGCCGAGAGTCCCGTCAGCGTGGCCATCTCCCCCGGATGAGGGGTGAGCACCATCGGGCCGCGGCGGCGTTCCGGCCAACCGTCGATCCGGGCCAGGTTGTTCAGACCGTCGGCGTCAATCAACGCGGGCAACGCGGGCAACTGTGAGATCCCGGAACCTTCGCCGCCGAACAGCAGGTCTTCGACGAACTTCACCGTTCCCTCGGACAGCCCCAGCCCGCAGCCCACGGCGATATTGGTATAGCGGCGGGACCCGTCATGGATCACCTGGGCCGCCTGGGCGCTAACCCGTCCCTCGCTGTCCTCGGGCAGGGGCAGGTGGATCGGCTCGGTGGCCTTGGCCGCCGCGATGGGATAGACACTCTCGGGGGTGGCCAGGGTGGTCAGCCCGGCTCCGGCCCGCACCGCCGCCTGGGACGCCAGATAGGCCGCGCCCACGTAGTTCCTGGACCCGGCCACCACCAGGACGTGGCCGAAGGTCCCCTTGTGGGAGTCCAAGGGCCGCTGGGGCAGGTGTTCGGCCACCCACCGCCGGTCCAGGAGTTCCAGCGGTATTGACGTCTCTTCGGGCAGGCCGGGGGGCACGCCGATGTCCAGCACCCGCATCTCTCCGGCGTGCTCCGTGCCCGGGAAGCTAAGGAGACCGGCCTTGGGGTAGCCGAGGGCGAAGGTTACGTCGCAGGGCACGCCGCAGGGGTCAACCTGGCCGGTGTCGGCGTTGAGACCGGTGGGCAGGTCCAGGGCCAGTAGCTTGGGGGGAGCCGGCGCGGACCGGACCTTGGCCAAACAGAGCATGGCCTGCTTGACATCGCCTTCCAATGGGCGGGCCCGGCCGGTGCCCAATACTGCATCTATCACCAGAGCAGACCGGGCCAACAATTGCTCCAACGCACCGGTCGTGGCGATCCTTATAACGCGGACGCCGTACTCCAGGGCCAGGTCCATTTTCGGGTCGGTATCAGGGCGGCCGGCCACCACGAAACAGGTGACTTCGGCGCCCCAGCGGCGCAGATGCCTGGCGGCCACCAGGCCGTCGGCCCCATTATTCCCAGGACCAACCAGCACCAGGACCCGCACGCCGGCCGCGCCGGCCAGGTCCCGCGCGCCTTGGGCCACGGCCAGGCCGGCATGCTCCATCAAGACATCGGCGCTGACGCCGGACTTCTCCGACGCCTGCTCTATGGCTGCCATCTGGGCGGCGGTAACGATCTTCATGTTTTTACCAAATTCCTGAGATAACCGCTATGATCATCCGTTTATCCTGAGCTTGTCGAAGGACCTCGGCTTAGGCGGGATGGTGGTTCGGCGGGCTCACCACGAACGACCGGGGTGACGCCGAATATCGATATAAGATTTGGTCCCGGCTAATCTTCCCGCTGGGCAACGACAAAGGCCACGGCGTATTCACGGGAGTGGGACATGCTGAGGGATATCTCACCCACCCGCATCCGCTTCGCCCTTTCCTCGGCCCGGCCATGGAGCTTCACGCTGGGAGCGCCGCTTTCTTCGCGGGTGACTTCGATATCCTTCCAACTGACACCGCGGATGCCGGTGCCCAACGCCTTCATCGTCGCCTCTTTGGCGGCGAATCGGCCGGCCAGGTTGGGCGCCCGGCCACGGCAGTAGGCGATCTCACCGGGGGTGAAGATACGGTCCAAGAACCGTTGGCCGTAGCGGTCCAACACTTGTTGGATTCGGGGAATCTCAATGATGTCGACACCTGTTGTTAGCATCATCCGACCAGCAGGTAGGTCAATCCGCCCGGTGGTGCCCAGGCAATCGAAGGTTGTCCAGGATCCGGGACACCGAGTAGCTGCGGTTCAACACGTAGAAGTGGACACCGGGCACGCCCGAGTCCCAGAGTTCCCGCACCTGGGCGGTGGCGTACTCCACGCCCATGTCGCGGGCGCTGTCGTCGTTGTCGGCGTACTGGACCAATAAGCGGTCCAGGGCGGGGGGTATTGCCGACCCGCTGAGGGCGGTGAAACGGCGGACTTGAGCGGAGTTCAAGACCGGCAACACTCCCGGAATAATGGGCACATCGATGCCTCCGGCGCGGGCCCGCTCCACGAAATCGAAGAAATACCGGTTGTCGTAGAACAACTGGGTCACGAGAAAATCGGCCCCA
>JACZXN010000201.1 GCA_022571575.1 Chloroflexota bacterium
CCGCACTCCAGCCGCGGGCCCGGTTGCTGACGCCGAACAGTGCCGCCTTCCGCAGAAGGTCGGCGGTCCCACCTAGCTCATCCAACGCGACGACGCTTTTGGCCAACACGAGGCCGATGTTCTGTTCCAGCCCCTCATTCAGCTTTCTTAGCCAGTGGTCTTGGTGGACCTCATGTTGGGGACGAGGGTCCAGCCACACAATCCCTTCTCGTACCGCAACGGGAAACGAGGCCACGTCGTCGGCGAAGGGATCGAAAGTACATCCGCCGGCCAGGTCGAACTTGGCATGGTGCCAGTGGCAGGTGAGGATTCCGTCGGTCACGGTGCCCCGGTGCAGGGGAAACCCCATGTGCGGGCAGCGGTTATCCAGCGCGTACACCTGTCCCTGGTCGAGGAAGACGGCCACCGGGAGTCCTTCTCCTGAGACGACTTTTACTCCGTCCCGTTCCAGTTCCTCCAAGGGGCACACTTGAATCCAATTGTCCCTTTCGAGATCGGCGGACATGGCGGCCTCCTCCAACACCCAGAAGTGTGGCCTTCGTTCGGTTCCCTTACCATGCGGGACTGATCAGTTTTGGCCTAGGGGCATAGTCTACTGCGGCCATGAACCAGCCGTCAGGTTTGCCCTTCAATGACTCGGGAAGCCGCTGTTGAATTCATGGCGTCTGAATAAGTATTGTGGCCTGGACCTACCGTCTGCTCCAGTCAAGTTTACTACGGCGATGGGCGTGTGCTGATGGGTCTTGACCAGCTCTCCCAGCGGTATCAGAGCGCTACAACACACGCCCGATGGACCGCGCCTCCGGTTGCGGATTTGAGGCGCAATAAATGCTAATATGGACACCTTCGCGGCGGGGCTGCCATAGGGCTAGGCCATTCGAGTGATGGGCGCCGATCATCGGTCCGATCATCGGTTCAAGGAGGTCCAGTCATGACCTACATTGGCCAATCTGTCAGAAGGTTCGAAGACCCCAGATTGCTCACCGGGCAGAGTTCATACGTGGACGACATGAAGCTGCCGGGCCTCCTGCACGCCGTGGTGCTCCGCAGTATCCACGCCCACGCCAACATCCGCTCCATCGACGTCAGCGCCGCCGGCCAACTCCCGGGCGTGGTCGCGGTCTTCACGGCAGCCGACATCCAGGACCTGGCCGTGGAGATACCCACCAGGACCAATACCGGCGCCGACGAATTCAATCCGCCCAGGCATCCCGTCCTCGCGTCGGACAAGGTCTGTTACGTCGGACAGGCCGTGGCGGTGGTCATCGCGGAGGACCCGTACACCGCCGCTGACGCGTTGGAACAGATCCTGGTGGATTATGAGGTCCTGCCCGCTGTGATAGACCCCTACCAGGCGATGGAAGAGGGCGCCATGGTCGTCCATCCCGACCTGGGAAGCAATGTGTCCCTCCGGACCTTGAGCTCGGGAGGCGACCTGGATGCCGCTTTCGCTCAGGCTGAGCATGTGGTGCGGCAGACCTACCAGGTGCAGCGGCTTGCGCCGGCCCCCATGGAGCCGCGAGGGGTGATCGCCGATTATCAGCCCGAGGGAGACTTGCTAACCGTCTGGGATTCCACACAGCATCCCCACGAAGTGCGCGAGCACTTGGTCCACCTGCTGGGGAGGACCGAAAGCGGGGTTCGCGTGATCGCCCCCGATGTGGGCGGCGGGTTTGGCGAAAAGGCGTCCATGTTTCCCGAGGAGGTCGTTATCCCCTACCTGGCCATTCTCTTGGGCCGGCCCATCAAATGGATCGAGACCCGCCAAGAAAACATGACGGCGTTCCATGGACGCGGGCACAGCGTGGAGGTGGAGGCGGCCGTCAGATCCGACGGGACCATCCTGGGGATCAGGGTGAGCATCGTCGCCGATCTTGGCGCCTATTACTTCCTTTCGACGCCGACCGTGCCGGTCTTGACCACCCACCGGCTGACGGGCCCCTACCGTACGCCCGCGATGAGCGTTGAGGTGCAGGGCGTGGTCACCAACAAACCACCCACCGGGGCCTACCGCGGCGCCGGCGGACCGGAAGCCGCCTTCTGCATGGAGCGCACCATCGACCTGATCGCCCTCGATCTCGGTCTGGACCCCGCGGACGTGAGGAGGAGGAATTTCATTCCGCCCGACGCCTTCCCGTACGATACGCCAACCGGGATCACCTACGATACCGGAGAATATGAGGCCGCCTTCGACCGGGCGCTGGAACTCTCGGAATACGACAGTTGGCGGGAGCGGTCCCGCCAACAATCCAAAGATGGAGATTTCCTGATCGGAGTGGGTTTGGCCACCGTGGTCAAGGGTTCTGGGGCCAAGGTCATCACCCTGAGTGAGCACACCAGAGTGATCGTGGACCGGGCAGGAGAGGTGACGGTCCACACCGGAGTTTCGCCCCATGGCCAGGGTACGGAGACCACCTTTGCCCAGATGGCCGCGGACGTGCTGGGGGTGACCCCGGCGGACGTGCAGGTGCTGCACAGCGACACCGACGTTCTTCCGACCGGTGGGGGCACGGGGGCCAGCCGGGGCTTGATCGCCGGCGGCACCTCGTTGGGCATGATCTTGCAGGAGGCTCGACAAAAGCTGACCGCCATCGCCGCCCACCTGCTCGATTGCTCACAAGAAGACGTGGTCCTTCAGGACGGTTCGGCTTTCAGCCGGCGCGATCCCCAACAGACCGTTCCGTTCACTCGGTTGGCGGAGGCCGCTTACACTGAAGAACTCCTTCCGCCGGGAGTGGAGCCGGGCCTGGACTTCCGCGGAGACCACACCTTGGGCAAAAGCCCTTACGCCTTCGGCGCTCACGTGGTGGTGGTGGAGGTTTCCCGGCAAACGGGAGCCATCAAGATTTTGAAATACGTGGGGGTCCACGACGCGGGGACGATCATCAACCCGATGCTGGCTGAAGGACAGGTCCAAGGCGCAATAGTCCAGGGTATCGGGCAGGCATTGCTCGAAGAGATGGTCTACAGCCCCGAGGGTCAGCCCTTGTCCGGCAGCTTGATGGACTACGCGCTGCCGCGAGCGGATAATATGCCCGATTTCACGCTCGACACCCTGGAGACACCTTCCCCCATAACGGCCTTTGGCGTGAAGGGCATCGGGGAACTGCCGACGCTGGCCGCGCCCGCCGCCGTGGCCAACGCCGTGATGGATGCCCTCTCCCAGACTGGAGTGCGCCACATCGACACGCCCTTATCCCCCGAAAAGGTGTGGCGCGCGCTGAACGAGAGCACACCCTAGCCCACGGTTGAAACTGTGCGGACGATCGTTCAATGATCGGTGGATGCTGCGCTCGGAGCGGTCCTCGGAAGCGGTTTATCTAGATCGGCCAGCCTTCAACCGACAGGTCTACCCGGTAGCCTTCGGTGTCGTAAATCATGCTTTCACCAACGGCGGCCGCCGAGTTGGCCACGGCCTTGGTTTCGGCGATTTCTTCGATTTCGCTGATGCTCTCAACCTGGAATCCGAAGTGGTTGATTCCCCACGGCATTTCTGACCGGCTGATCAGGGCCACGCCCACGAACCCGTCGGAAAGGTAAATCGTCCCGTTGGGCCCCCGGCTCTTCTCCTCCATTCCGAATACCTTCTTGTAGTATTCGGCTTCCTTGTCCCGGTCCTGCACGTTCAGGGCGATGTGGCGTATCCTCGGCCTTTCCATATTGCCGCTCCTTGGTCAAAACTTCTGGGGGCAGTTGATTGCGGCGAGTATACCGCCCCTGGAGTGGGCAGACAATCCGCTCGCGGACCAGACGCCAAAGGTGGGTTCGCTTGGATATCCCACCCACATGGACGCCTGGCTTGTCAGGCTGGACGGCCCGGTCTATCATGACCCTGACCTCGCCCTGCGGTGCTTCCATCCAGCCTGCCCATCGATGAACCCACGAGATCGCAAGGGAGCGCAAGCTGATACGCCCCTTTAGAATGCACGAGCCCGAGACCGTGGCCGATGCCCTTTCCCTATTGGGACAGCACGGCGACGAGGCGGCGCTTTACGCGGGCGGCACGGAACTGCTATTGGCCATGAAAGAGGGGCTGCTGCGGTACGGGCATCTGGTCAACCTCAAGACGGTCCCGGGATTGGACCGGCTGGAATACCACCAGTCCGCTGGGGAGCTGCATATCGGCCCGGCGGTTACTCATCGGGCTTTGGAACTTTCTCCGGAAGTGGCGGCCCGGTTCCCACTCATCGCCAAGGCCGAAGCCAGCGTGGCCAACGTAAGGGTGCGGAACGTGGGCACCCTCTGCGGCAATCTATGCTTCGCCGAACCCCATTCCGACCCGGCGGCGTTCCTGCTCCTCTACGACGCCCGCGCCGAGGCCCAAGGGTCCAGTGGAAGCAGGACGATTCCCTTGGAACAACTGGTCTTGGGTCCCTACGAGACCTGTTTGGAAGAGGGTGA
>JACZXN010000202.1 GCA_022571575.1 Chloroflexota bacterium
TCCAGCACCAGAGATATCTCTTCCATGGCTGAGAGTTCGTCTTTCGCCCGTTGAGCGTAGCAGCCGGTGGCCACCACCAGGGCGTTTGGATTGGCGCGGCGGGCCCGGCGCAGGTACTGGCGGGCTTTGGAGTCGGAGTTGGCCGTCACGGTGCAGGAATTCAGCACCACCACGTCGGCCTGGGCGGCGGACCGGACCAGGGTGAAACCGGCCTGTTGGAACTGCCTGGCCAGCACCTGGCTGTCGGCCTGGTTCAGCTTGCAGCCGTGGGTGTGGATGGCGACTTTCGGGCTCTTGATCAGACCGTCAGAGTTCATCTTGGGAAGCCGCCGTCCATCTCTTCTAGTTCGCCGGGTCCGTCCATCTCGTCCATCTCGCCTCGCAACAACGCGCTGAGCAGATCGCCGCCGGGGGCCATGTCCCAGAGCTTCTCGACAGCCCCGGTGACGTCCTCTAAGGTCGCCACCAGATGGTCGGCCCGGATGCGTGACTCACGCACTTTCTCGGCGGTCTCGCCGAAGGACGCAAGCTTGGTGAACGCCTCCCGGATGCGCCGGTCACGGTTCTCTTGGCCAAGTTCTAGGGCAAACTCTTCCACGGCCTTCAGACCGTCCAACTCCCGCCCCCGGCCCAACGCCACCCCCTTCACCGCCAAGGTCAGGCTGCCCCACAGCAATTCTTCGCAGCGGTCCCAGCGGCCTTTGCGGATCTCGTCCATGGCATCTTGCAGCAACCGCAGGCTCTGGCCCCGGTAGCGCAACAGGCGGTCTTCATCTTTCTTGCTCAGTTCTGGCATTGGTTGTCTAAGATTTTACCACCGGAGCCTGGCCGAGGAATCGAAGCGTGGTGGACCCGGTTGCCAAATCGCGACTCCGATGGCAACATAGTGCCTGCCGCAGCCCAGCTTGGAGAAACTATAGAGTGACCACAGATTCATTCCGCTTCGTTGGCTATCCCGTCCGGGTCCACGCCGGGCGGGATGCGATCAGCGACTTGGCCGGGGAGGTCGACCGGCTCAAGGCCCAACGTGTGTTGGTCGTCTGCGGCCGGTCCGTGGCCGACAAGACCGACCTGGTGGACCGTGTGAAACAGGCATTGGGCGAACGGATGGCCGGGGTGTTCTCCGGCGGAAAGACCGGTTCGCCCGTGACATCGGTACTGGAGGGCGTCGCGGCGGCGCGGGAGGTCAACGCGGACGGCATCGTGGCCGTCGGCGGCGGCAGCGCCGTGGTCACCGCCCGGGGCATCACCATCCTGCTGGCGGAGAAGGGGACGGCCCAGGAGTTGTGCACCCAATATCCCGAGGGCAAACCCCCGGTCAGCCCCCGGCTGATGGCGCCCAAGATACCGATCTTCAACGTTCTGACAACCGCCACCACGGCCATGACACGGGCCGGCACCGCATTGATCGACCCGGAATCCGGCCACAGGCTGGAGTTGTTTGACCCCAAAACCCGCCCGGCAGCGATTATTTGGGACGACCAGGCCCTCTTAACGGCTTCGCCGTGGCTCTGTCTGAACGCGACTGCGTCGTGTTTCACCGGGGTGGCTTCAGCTTTGCAACGCACCGGCCTTAACCCACTTGCGGAAAGCGATCTTCTAGAAGCCCTGCGGTTGTTGCTGGACAACCTGCCGTTGGTCAATTCCCAGCCCGATGATCCGGCGGTGCGGATAAACCTGTGCGCGGCGGCGTTTCTCTACAACCGCGCCACGGATGCCGGGGCCGGGGGCAGCGCGTTGGGGGTTGTGACAGCCTTGGCCCACTCGCTGGACACCCGCTACCCCGAATGCGGGCACGGTGACGCCTACTCCATCCTGACCGCCCCCGGCATGCGGTTCAACGCAGAGGCCAACGCCGCCGGGCAGGCCAGTTTTGCTAAAGCGATGGGGGCCAAGAAAGATGGGATGGACGACCGCCAAGCAGCGGCGGCCGCGGCCGACGCCATCGAGGAGCTCTTCAAAGGATTGGGGCTGCCGGTGCGGTTGAGCGAAGTGGGAGTCCCCGAAGACGGCATCGACCTCATCGCCGAAGACGCCATGACCGATTTCGGGCTCCACAGGAACGTCCGCAAGATCGAGAATGTAGATGAACTGAAGGGCATATTGGCGAGCGTCAAATAACGGGATTTACCGGCCGACAGATGCGCCGGTGTAAAAATAGGGTTTTGGCTTTTTGCCAAGGACCCGATTCTAAACACAGATCGCTAGAGGGGAGCTATGAAGTACGACTACATCATCGTGGGGGCCGGTTCGGCGGGCAGCGTTCTTGCCACCAGGCTGTCCGAAGACCCGGACAAGACTATCCTGCTGCTGGAGGCGGGCCCCGACTACCCCGACTTTGAGCACCTGCCCGAGGACCTGAAGAAGGGCTACAACGTCTGGCGTTCGGCCTACGGGCCCCATAGCTGGGACTACCGCGCCACGGCCACCCCGCTGCAACCGGAGCAGATAATCATCCCCAGAGGCAAGGCCACCGGCGGCTCCAGCGCCATCAACGGTCAGGTAGTGTTCCGTGGACTGCCCGAGGACTACGACCAGTGGGCCGAGTGGGGCAACGACGAGTGGGCCTACACCAAGATCCTGCCCTACTTCCGCAAGATGGAGAACGACTGGGACTTCCCCGGAGACGACTTCCATGGCAACGATGGCCCGTTGCCGGTGCGCCGGTTCAAGCGAGAGGAATGGATCCCCATCGCCGAAGGGTTCTATCAGGCCTGTATCGGCGTGGGGTTCCCCGAAGACCCGGACCAGAACAACCCCGACTCCACCGGCGTGGCGGCCCGTCCCCTGAACAACATCGACGGCGTCCGCATGAGCACGGCCCTGACCTACCTGAACCTGGCCCGGCACCGGCTCAACATAACGATACGCGGCGGCGTCGCCATCCGGAGAATCCTGTTCCAGGGCAACCGCGCCATAGGCGTGGAGGCCGAGAGCGGAGGCGAGATTTTCAATGTCGAAGGTAGTGACATAATCCTATCCAGCGGGGCCATCGGCTCGCCCCAGGTACTGATGCTGTCCGGCGTGGGACCGGCCAGAGACCTGGAGCGGTTGGGCATCGACGTGGTCCGTGACCTGCCCGGTGTGGGCAAGAACCTGCGCGACCATCCCGCGGCCTACGTGTTGTTCAAGGGCGAAGGCGACCCGCCCGACATCGACACCCCCAGCCTCCAGGTGGGCCTGCGCTTCAGCCTTCCGGGTTCGCCCACCCGCGGCGATTTCCAGATGACCCCCACCTTGATGAGCAGCGAGCACCGCCCAGCCAGCGTGACCTTCGAGGGCGACACATTCCACTTTGGGATCAGTGTCGGCTTGCAGAACGCCACCTCGGCCGGCGAGCTTACCCTCAACACCACCGACCCCCACGATCAGCCTTTCCTGAATTACGACTTCTTCTCGGCTGATTACGACCGCGAGCGGATGCGCGGCGCGCTGCGCATGGCGGCAAAGGTGGCCGAACACCCTGCCTTCGCTAAGCATGTTGTTGAGCAGATAAATCCTACCAATGAGGTCTTGGCCGACGACAAGGCCCTGGACCGGTGGATCATGACCAACTGCTACACCCAGCACCATATCTCTGGCACCTGCAAGATGGGGCCAAGTTCCGACCCGATGGCCGTTGTCGACCAGTACGGCC
This sequence comes from Chloroflexota bacterium, assembly GCA_022571575.1. The sequence continues at coordinate 3,638 of JACZXN010000202.1, forward strand.
ACGTCCATGGGCTGGAAGCGCTGCGGGTAGTCGACGCATCGGTCATGCCCGACGTCATCCGCGCCAACACCAACGCCACCACAATCATGATTGCAGAGAAAGTGGCTGACTGGATCAAAGAGGGACGCTAATCAACAAAACACGCCCATGATTGGTGAGAAATTGGCCGACTGGACCAAAGACGGACGCTGATTGATGAAGCCGGGCCGGTGCGACGTGACGGCCCGGCTTCACCTATCTTGCCAGGCGGGGGTTTCCTCATTGACACAGTGGAGGAAGACGAAGGCGGACGTTCTGCCAAGACCCGCAAAGGGCCGCGTCAAGGTTTTGACGCGGGTGTGGTAGTCCAGATGGTCCAATGACCTCAGGTAGGCATGGAACGACCCGTGTTGTTCGACCAGATCAAGCGTGGTTCGGGCATTCTCCACCGTTGCCACAATCTTTCGCCGGTTACGCACGATGCTCCGGTCCTCGAAGAGGCGCTCCAGATCGGCCGGGCCATAGGCGGCGACACGTTCCAAATGAAACTGGTCGAAACTTCTCAAGAAACCATCCCACTTCTCCCGAATCACAGGCCAACTGAACCCGGCCCGGAAGATTGCCTTGGTCAACTCCTCGAAGTAGCCGTCGTTGCCTTTCGGAGTGATTTGTGGTGGGATTTCCAGGGCTCTTCGCACTGGGACATTCTCCTTGATACACCTTGTAGGCCGCCGCCAAGTATAGCTTCATTTTCCCCGGGTAAGAATCTGCCAAACT
>JACZXN010000203.1 GCA_022571575.1 Chloroflexota bacterium
GAGTAACCAAGCCGGTCTATGTGGGCGGCGTTAAGATAGGCGGCGGAGCGGACGTCACCGTCCAATCCATGACCAAGACCGACACCCGGGACGTGGCGGCCACGGTCAAACAGATCCACGAACTGGAAGAGGCGGGCTGCGAGGTGATACGCAGCGCCGTGCCCGACGCCGACGCGGCGGAGGCCATGGGCGAGATCAAGAAGCAGATCCACATCCCCCTGATCGCCGACATCCACTTCCATTACAAACTGGCCCTCAAATGCCTCGAAGGAGGCATCGACTGCCTCCGCCTGAACCCCGGCAACCTGCGCAACGAAGACCAGGTGCGGGAGGTGGTCCGTGCGTCTAAAGAGCGTAACGTGCCCATCCGCATCGGCGTGAATTTCGGCAGCCTGCCCCCGGTGGGCGGCATCGGCCGCACCAAGGGTTTCTCCCGGCACATGGACCTGGTCAACCGCCTGCCCAAGGCGGGAGACGTGAGTGAGGGCGACTACAGCGTCGTGGACCACATGGTGGCCACCGCCCTGTGGGAGATCAGCCTGCTGGAAGAACAGGACTTCGACCAGATCAAGATCTCGATGAAGGCCTTCGACGTTCCCACCACCGTGGAGGCTTACACCCGCCTGGCCGAGATGGTGCCCTATCCCCTGCATCTGGGCATCACCGAAGCCGGCACCCCCATGGCCGGCTCCATCCGCACGTCGGTGGGCCTGGGCGTGCTGCTATACAACGGCATCGGCGACACCATCCGGGTCTCGTTGAGCGGCGACTCCACCGAAGAGGTTGTGGCCGGTTTCGAGATACTGAAGTCCCTCAACATGCGCAAGAAGGGAGCGATATTGGTGGCCTGCCCCAGTTGCGGCCGGGCTGACGTCGACGTGGTCAAGCTGGCCAACGAGGTGGATGCCCTGCTCAAGAAGGGCAAGAAAGAGATCACCGTGGCCGTCATGGGGTGCGAGGTCAACGGCCCCGGCGAAGCCAAGGACGCCGACGTGGGCATCGCCGCCGGCGCGGGCCGTGCCGTGATCTTCCGCAAGGGCGAGAAGGTGCGTGTGGTGCCCGAAGCAGAGATGCTGACCGCCCTGATGGAAGAGGTGGAGAACACCCCGGTATCCGCCGGCGACTAGATCGCCAGGTCCCTCTGTTCAGCCGCTTTAGCACCGGCGAGCCCTCGGGCCGTCCAAGGTCCATGGCAGGCTGGCGTTTTCGTTCATTTTGGGTATGACTGGACGCCATCCGGCCCGGCCACTTATTTCTGACGGCTTTTTGAAACGTTCCGTTTGGTGGCCCATCGTCTCCACCCGTCCGATTTCAGTCGCTATAATGGTTTGGCTCCGGTTGGCCGGATTCTTATTCAATTCCCAAGAGGATTCGCCCAGATATGAGATTCTCCCGGTTGGTCTCCAAGACGCTACGGTCCGACCCTCCCGACGCCGAAACCGCAAGCCACCGGCTGATGCTCCGCGCCGGACTGATTCACCAGGTGGCCGCCGGGGTCTATACCTATCTGCCCCTGGCCCTGCGGTCGCTGCGCAAGATCGAAAACATCATCCGGGAAGAGATGGACGCCGCCGGCGGGCAGGAGTTGATGATGCCCGCGCTGCAACCCCAGGAGCTCTGGGAGCAGACGGGCCGGAAGGAGGCCTTCGGCGATAACATGTTCTCCCTGGAGGACCGGCGGGGCCGCCCCATGGTGCTGGCGCCCACCCACGAGGAAGTGGTCACCAACGTGGTCAAGGCCAACGTCCAGAGCTACCGCGACCTGCCGCTCATCCTGTACCAGATCCAGACCAAGTTCCGGGATGAGCTCCGCCCCAGGGCCGGCCTGGTCCGGGTGCGGGAATTCGACATGAAGGACGCCTACAGCTTCAACGCCGACGAGGCCAGCCTGGACGAGAGCTACCAGGCCATGGCCCAGGCCTACCGCAACATCTTCCGGCGCTGCGGCCTGCCGGTGTTGATGGCCGAGGCCGACAGCGGGGCCATCGGCGGCAAGGACTCCCACGAGTTCCTGCTGGCCACCCAAACCGGCGAGGACACGGTCATCACCTGCCCGGGCTGTTCCTACACGGCCAACGCCGAAAAGGCCGAGTCCATCTACCCCGAGATCCCCGCCGAACCGGAACAAGCCCTGGAAGAGATCAGCACACCCGGGATGAAGACCATCGCCGGACTGGCTGAGTTCCTGGATATACCCGAGTCCAAGACCCTGAAAGCCGTGTTCTACATGTCCGACGGCGAGCCCGTGTTCGTCACCATCCGGGGCGATCTGGACGTGAACGAGGTCAAGCTGAAGAACGCCCTCAAGTCCAACGACCTGCGCCTGGCGGAGGACCACGAGGTCAAGGCCGCGGGCCTGGTTGCCGGTTCCGCTTCGGCCATCGGTCTCAGCGGGATCAAGCGGGTGGCCGATATTTCCATCACCAGCGGCAACAACTTCGTCGTGGGAGCCAACAAGCCCGACACCCACTACCGGGGGGCCAACTATCCCCGCGACTTCCAGGCGGACATCGTAACCGACATCGCCCTGGCCCAGCCGGGCCAACTCTGCACCCACTGCGGACACATCCTGGAATCCGTCAAGGGCATCGAGGTTGGACACATCTTCAAACTCGGGACGTTCTTCAGCGAGGCCCTGGGCGCGGTTTTCCTGGACCGCGAAGGCCAGCAACACCCCATCTTGATGGGCTGCTACGGCATCGGCGTGGGACGGTTACTGGCGGCGGCCGTGGAGCAGAACTACGACGAGAACGGCATCGTGTTCCCGGCTCCGGTTGCTCCGTATCAGGCCCATCTGGTGGGGCTGAACCTCTCCAACGAGGAAGTTGTCGAGGCTGGAAACCGTCTGTACAAGGAGCTTGAGGACGCGGGGATCGAGGTGCTGTACGATGACCGGGAGGACGCGGCGGCGGGCGTTAAGTTCAACGACGCCGACCTGATGGGCCTGCCGGTGCGGTTGGTGGTCAGCCCTCGAAATCTGAAGGCTGGTGTCGTGGAGGTCAAGGGCCGGACGGAGTCCGAGGCCGGCAGCGTGCCCCTGGATGGGGTTGTGGCAGAGGTGCGCAGACGTCTGGCCGCCGTGGTGTAATGGGTCTCGCTAACCCTTGGCCCCGGGGCCCGGTTCAAAGCAAGAACTTAGGTACTCCAGGTTTTTCAACAGCGCCGGCGCTATCTTGCCTTTGTGCGAACTGGACAGCAGCAGCAGCAGGCGGAGCTGGGCCGCCAGGTCCGCGGCCAGGGCCCGCTTGGCCTCCGCCACCGTATCGCCCTCCACCGGTACCCTGACCCCCGACAACGGCATCTGGGTGCGCGATTCCGCGGCCCAGTACTTGTCCAGGCTGTCTAGGATCACGATGGGAATCTCTTTCTTCAACACGAAGTTGGCGTCTGAAGCGCTGTCCGAGGGGCGGAGCACGTCCACCAACACGCGGGTGGACTCTGAATGACTGATGTGGAAGACGGCGGCGTTGGGTTGACTGGTGGAGATATTCTTCCAGGTCCAGCCCTCCGGAGTGGCATGGTCCAGGCCGGGTTGGATATCAACGGGCGTGGTGGTGTCCTCGGCTAGAGGCCGGTCATCCTGCGGCATGCCCGGCTTCCCCCTCTCCCGATTCTTCCGAGCCGTCCAGTTCCCAGGCCGCATAGACCTGGTCCGGCAGAGTGATCGGCCCAACCGCGTCCTCATATTCCTTCACGTGCTTGGTGGTGAGGAGGGCGATGGCCTTGAGCATCTGGGGACTGACCTTGATGCGGGCCCGGAGTAGGGGCTCCCGTTCCTCCATCTGCTCGCCGAAGAACAGCACCGCGGAATACAGGCTGCTGAAGATGTGCATCGAGTCGCTGTAGAAGGTTATCGGCTCCAGGGAGCCCTCTTGGGGGGCCTGGCCCTCTCCGGTTCCTTCGCCTGGTTTTACGCCTGGGCTCGCGCCTGGGTTAGCGTAAGATTCCTCCTGAGGCAGCTTGTCGTCAGGGGGTACGTAGGGCCGTTGAATGATGGGCATGTGACCTCCACAGATACCGGGATTCCGGGATTCCGGGTTCTCGCGGCGCGGGACCGCTTGATTTCACACGATCGGTGCGCACTCAGACCAGAGGGTCTGGGGCAGGGCCTTATTATACACGCCTGGCGGGGCCACAAAGCCCGAGGCCCGGTTCGGCCGCACCAAATTCCGGGCCGGTGCATCAAAATGATTGAATATTAAAACGGCCGGGGGAGCCAGACAAAGTGATGTCAGAGATCGGTGAATTCAGAAAAGCCAAGGACCAATACTTCGGAGGCGACCAAAGCTCGCCTTTAACCCCGGACCAGCGGAAACGATTCAGGGGGTTGCAATACTTCGAGGAGAACTCAAAGCTGCAGTTCGTGCTGTCCGTGGAGGAGTTTCCG
>JACZXN010000204.1 GCA_022571575.1 Chloroflexota bacterium
ATCAAGGCCGGATACGCTGAGCTTGCCGAGCAGATCGACCCGGCAGCAATCGCATCCAAGGTCGACGAATTGGAGGCGACGGCCCGGGAGATGGACGCCAAGGAACACAACTACACCCGTCACCAGCGCGGCGACCCCGTGATCGAGGCCGGCAACATCCGGTTCGGACTGGAGATGCGGACCGTGCGGGATGACGGCGGCCCGGCCATTCACCTGATGGCCGACGTGGCCGACAACGAGATTGAATTGATCGCCTTCGATGCCTTCCGCATCTATCCCCACTACCACTATGGGCCCCGGTACAAGAACGAGCGGATTTTCCTGGACACGACACTGGTCGAGAACTCCCTGGACCATTTCCTAGGTTGGTTCAAGGAAGGAAAGCTGCCGGAGATGATTGCCAGGGCCGGTTATCCCACCATCGCCGACAACATCGACCGGGAGCTGCTGGCCGAGAAGCTGAAAGAGGTTGAGGCGACCATCAAGGACATGGCGGCCAACGACCCCAGATAGCCAGACCGCCAGGCCCGACCCGAAACAGCAAAAGCGCCCCGATGAACCGGGGCGCTTTTGTCGATGTTCGCCGCCGGCCGGCGCCGTCAGCTTAGATATATCACCAGCGCCACTATGGCCGCGGGGATGCCCACGACCACCAATAGGCAGCCCAGTTTGGTGATGCAGCTCATGATGGTGAGCGGAAGCCGGAGCAGTTTCAAGGCGATGCTGATGGGGAGGAACAACAACCCCAATAACTTGAACATGATCTAGGCGGCCGCCGCCCACTGGACGCCGTTCAGCACCATCTTCTGGAACTCCGGCGACTGAAAGCTCTTCCCGTCGTGGCCCAGCAGCAGGTTGAATACCTTGCCCTGCCCGTAGGTGCGGGTCCAGCCCAGGGGGAAGGTCCCGGCCGGCATGTGGGTGGGGGCGCGGTCCGGTCCCCAGGGCCAGGTCCCATCTTCGGAAGCGCCGGTTAGGAAGACATCGTTCCCGTCTTTGTAATCGATGCCCATGTACAACTCGTCGTCGGTGCTGAAGTCGGAGACTCCCGCGGCGCCCACGTGGCCGGCGTTGCTGACCTTTACGGCGAAGTTCCCGTAGGGGGGATGGAAGCTGGTGCCGGTGACCCAGCCGCCGCCGGTGATCTCGGCGAACTCCGACCAGTAATCGGCCCCGCAACCGGAGATGTGCAGGCAGATGAATCCCTTTCCGGACTTAACGAAGTTGATGATGCCGTTCTGCTGGGCCACCGATAGTTTCATCTCCGCGAAGTCAGCGGCGTTCTCCCTCCGGGTGTTGAACACCAGGGCGTCGTAGGAGTTCATGCCGGCCGCGTCGGCCAGCACCGAGGCGTCCTCGGTAACGGTGACGTCGTGGCCCGCCGACTTGAGGAAACCCTCAAGGATGGGAGTGGATTCTTCGTAGGGGTGTCTTCCGCCGGTGATTACAAGCAGCTTCACTTCTGTTGCCTCCGATGTTTGTTTGCATTATCGATGCGTCCGAGGCGGTATTATACGTCAAAGCAAGACCCGCAACGTTACCGGGCCTGAAATTCGCCGGAGGACTGATGCCAGATGACTGAAACAGATGGGGCGCAGCCAGGGGTAGTGGTGACCAAGCTGGCGGGCCGGGGCCCGCTGAACCTGTTGGGCAAGAAATCCTTCCTGGCGTTGAAGGCGGAGTTGGACCGGCTGGACCAGGACCGGAGCGTCAGGGCCGTTATCCTCACCGGGAGCGGAGACCGCGCCTTCTCCGCCGGGGTGGACCTCCACGAGATGAAAGACCTGGACCCGGCGGACGCCGAATCGTTCATCAAGGCGTTGCACGGACCGGCCAGAAAGCTGCTCACCATGGCCATTCCCGCCATCGCCGCCATCAGGGGGCCGTGCCTGGGCGGGGCATTGGAACTGGTCTTGGCCTGCGACATACGCATCGCCACGGAGGACGCCGTTTTGGGGCTGCCGGAGGTCCGGGTGGGGATACCGTCGGTGATCGAGGCTTCTCTGCTGCCGCCGACCATCGGGTTGGGCCGGGCCCGCCGCCTGCTGCTCACCGGGGAGACCGTGGACGCGCCGGAAGCCCTGGCCATGGGGTTGGTGGACCGGGTTGTGCCCGCCGAATCATTGATGGCAGCGGCCCATGAGACGGCCAAGCGGTTCCTGGGCATGAGTAGGGACGTGCTGGCTTCTCAGAAGGACATCGTCGCCAAGTGGCTGGAGTTGGGAGAAGAGGAGTCCGCCGAGTTCACCATCAAGGAATTCGCCCGCATCTTCGCCACCCCGGACCCCCATGAGGGGATGTCGGCCTTCCTGGAGAAACGCGCGCCTCAGTTCGGAGGGCAGTAGAACTCGGGCGCGCGTTCAGCGGCGCATCAACCGGCGATGGCTCCGGTCAACCTTTCGCGGACCGATCGAATATTTCTTGGAGAGAGCCCGGTTCGCGCGGCGATCTCACTGATCTTGTAGCCCCGGTCCAAAAAATGAATCACCGCCCCGTGCCTCGCCTTCCATTCTCTGTCCCTGGATTCCCGCGCTTCGAGCAAGGGGTTGAGGTTGTTGCTTGCCATGCCGCCGGGTTGCCTTGGGTGGCGGCGTTGGATAACCGGACCATTCAGTAATAGCGCCGATTTAGCTGGGCTCACCGCGGTTGATTCCAACGCGGTTTTCAACGCGGGTTCCAGATAGTAGTAACGGCCGCATTGGAGGCAACGCCATTCTTCTGCGTCCAAGGCGAGGTCTCCGCGGCAAATCCGGCAGCTTTTCAATCGATACATCATGATGTCCGACATTGTGAGCGTTATGATGCCGCTTGGAAATCGCCCAATCGGGCTAATCGGCGGGTGATTTTCGGGCTAGCCTGGAACCGCCGGATACGGAGATTTTTCCGGGGCGCCGTCTACCAACTGAGCCCGGGTTCCCGTTCCTGCAGCACCTCTCCGAAGAGGGTCAGCACCTGGTCGATCCGCAGCACCACGGCGGCGGTCTTTAGTTCGGGGTCGGTGATCAGGCCCGACTCGAAGAGCCGGTTGATGGCGTCTTCGTAGACCGGGCCCTCCCGGTGCACCGAGGCGGTGCAGCGGAATTTCCAGCCAGTTTGCTGCTCCGAGTGGCGGAACAGCAGCACCATTTTGGGATTCTCCTCGATATGCTCCAGGGGTGTGCGCCCGGTCCGGTCCCGGTAGACGAAGGAGCTGTCGTCCAGGGTCAGGACGGTCCCGATATAGCCGCAGTTGGGCGTTCCATCGGGAGAGGCGGTGGCGACGATGCATGGGTTGCCGCTCTCCCGGGCGTTATTCACGAGTTGGCGCATCTCGTCGGTCAGTTCTATCAATGGTGACCTCCTAGGATTCGGTGACGTCAGCGGGGTTTGGCCCATGCTTGTTGGGTCCGGACCAAGCCCACATCGAAGCTTGGAAATGCTGGGGTATCGGCGGTTCATTCAACACGGCCGTCATCTTGCTGATCCGCTCGATGTAACTTGGCATTCGTTCACCGGCGAGCATCTGGTCTTCCGTTTCCCAGATGGTGACGGTCAACGCCGTGCCGGCGGCCGGGTCGGTGAACAAGAACCCGCCCTGGAACCCTTCCATGTTGAGGAGCATGGGCTCGACGGAGCCCGCCACAGCCGATATCAGTGCGTCCATCTTGCCCTCTTGGACATTTAGAGACATCACCCTGGCGTACATCGGTCCTCCTCTCTACCGGCGCCTCTTCCCAGGCGCCTCATCACATCGAATGCGGCCGTGATGGCGTGGGGCCATGATCAGGCAGGGTACTGCTCTTTCCACCAGCGGGCAATCTCGTCCCGCCGGGCGAACCAGACCCCTTTTTTCTCCGAGGCGTACTTCAGGAATTGGTCCAGCGCGTGGGCCCGTGAGGGCTTGCCGATGATCCGGCAGTGTAACCCCACCGACATCATCTTGGGGTGGGTCGCCCCTTCTTCGTAGAGCATATCGAAAGACGACTTGGCCGTCTCAAAGAAAACGCCGGGCGGGATCAACCCCCCGCTCCAGAATTTGAAGTCATTTACCTCCAGGGAATAGGGCACCACCAGCCAGGGCTTGCCGTGGACCTGGGTGTAGTAGGGCAGGTCGTCGTTGTAGGCGTTGCAGTCGTACTCGAACCCGCCCTCTTCGACCACCAACTCCCGCGTGTTCACGCTGGGGCCGTAGCGGGTATACCAGCCGATGGGGCGTTGGCCCGTGGTCTTGGCGATGGATTCCACCGCCTGGCGGATGGCTTCCCGTTCCGAGTCCCGGTCCATCTTGTAGTACTCTTCCCACCGGTTGCCGTGGCCCATGACCTCGTGGCCCCGGCGCACGATCTCCGGGCCCACCTCCGGGTTGCGCTCCAGGGCCAGGGCGCAGGCGAAGA
>JACZXN010000205.1 GCA_022571575.1 Chloroflexota bacterium
CCTGCGCCTATATTTGTTCCAACTTCGCCCGGTGACGATTTAACCGGGGCACGAGGAACAAGAAGATGACCACCGAGCACGACCATTACGCGGCCCAGTTGCCTCCGCCCACGTTGAAGGAGGTCAGCGATGGCATCTACGCCTACGTCCAACTGGACGGCAGTTGGGGGCTGAACAATGCCGGCTTCATCAAGGGCAAGGACGCTCTGACCCTGATCGACACCTGTTTCACCGAGGCGCGGACCAGGGCGTATCTGAAGGCCATCGGCGGCGTCTCCTCCCTCCCCATGAAAACCCTGGTCAACACCCACCACCACGGCGACCACACCCACGGCAACTACCTGGTGCCCGGCGCGGCCATCGTGGGCCATGAGCTGTGCCGCCAGACGGTCATCGACACCGGTCTGCAGGCGCTCCACCCCCTATTCCCCGGCGTGGACTGGGGCGACCTGGAGCTGGCCCCGCCCTTCGTCACCTTCAAAGACCGGCTGGAACTCTATTCGGACGACCTCAGGATCGAGCTGATCTTCATGGGCCCGGCCCATACCACCAACGACATCGTCGCCTGGCTGCCGGAGCGGAAGCTGCTGTTCTCGGGCGACCTGATATTCAACCAGGGCACCCCCTTCGTGGCCATGGGGTCGGTATCGGGGTCTCTCGAAGCGGTGAAACGGCTGCGGGAACTGGGCGCGGAGATCATCGTTCCGGGTCACGGTCCGGTGTGCGGGCCGGAGGTGATGGACGACGTCGAGGCCTACCTTACCTTCGTTCAAGAGACCGCCCGGACGGCCTTTGAAGCCGGGATGACCCCTCTGGACGCGGCGCGGCAGGCTGATCTAGGCCGGTTCGCCGACTGGCACGACTCAGAGCGTTTGGCGGGCAACCTGCACCGGGCCTATTCCGAACTTCGCTGGGAAACGATGGGCACGGTCTTGGACTTCGGACCCATCGTCGCCGATATGGTCGCCCTTAACGGCGGCCGGCCGGTCCGGTGTTTGGCGTGACAATCGAAATCAAAACCGGGACCGTGATTCGATAATGGCGGAAGGGGCGCTGTCCCACGTAAGGGTGCTGGACTTCACCACGCAGGTCGCCGGTCCCTATTGCACGAAGTTGCTGGCCGACTACGGCGCCGACGTGATCAAGGTCGAGCGGCCGGGCACCGGCGATGCCAGCCGTTCCATGGGTCCGTTTCCCGGAGATGTTCCCCATCCGGAGAAGAGCGGGCTATTCCTCCATCTGAACACCAACAAACGGTCGATCACCCTGGACCTGACGACCAGGGCCGGGCAAAAGATCGCCAGGGAGCTATGTGAAACCGCGGACCTGGTTGTGGAGAGCTTCCGTCCCGGTGTCATGGACCGTTTCGGGCTGGGATTCGAGGCCCTGCAGGCGCTGAACCCCCGGCTGGTCATGACTTCGATCAGCAATTTCGGCCAGACCGGGCCGTACCGCGACTATAAGTCCTCCGACATCCTGGTCTACGCCATGGGCGGCGAGATGAACTCCACGGGCCTGGAGGACCGGGAGCCGGTCAAGCTGGGGGCTGACGTCGTGCTGTATCAGGCCGGATCGGTGGCCGCGGTGGGCAGCGCCGGCGCATTATTCCTGTCGCAGGATGACGGGCCGGGCCAGCAGGTGGACGTGTCCATCATGGAGACCCAGACCGGGTCCATCGACCGCCGGATGAGCACGCTCATCGGCTATCAGTACACCGGGGAGACCAGCAAACGGGCGTCCATCGGCGGATCAGGATACCCCATGGGAGTCTACCCATGCCAGGACGGATACCTGGAAGTCACCGGGGGACTGGCCTATCTGCGCCGGGCCGTCCAAGCCATGGGGAATCCACCCGAGCTGCTTGATCCAAGGTGGTACACGCCTGGCGCCCAGACCAACCCCGAGTTGAAGTCGGAATTCGATGCCCATTTTCTGACCTGGACCCTGGCCCGCACCAAGGCGGAGGCTTGGCACACGGCCCAAGATGCCGGTGTCTTGTCGGCGCCGCTAAACACGATGGAGGACCTGGCCAACGACCGACATTTCATCGAACGGGACGCCTTTGCCCAGATCGATCACCCGGCCGCCGGCTGCCTCAAGTACCCGGGACGCCCCTTCATCATGAGCGAGACCCCCTGGGAAGTGCGCCGGCCCGCCCCGATCCTTGGCCAGCACAACCAGGAGATCCTCCAAGAACTGGGTTACTCGCACGAGGATGTGATCCGGCTGAGGACACAGGGTGTCACCTGAACAGTAATGGCCAAACTGCCACTGGAAGGAATACGTGTCTTGGAGATGACCGTGGTGTGGGCCGGCCCATACTGCGCGTCGTTCCTGGCCGACTTGGGCGCCGAGGTGATACGGGTGGAGTCATTGGCGACCTTCGCGCCAATGACCAGAGGGGCCCGGGCCCATCCCACGGAGGACCAGCTTCTGGACGCAGCGCTGTTCCTGGGCGGCTATCCAGACCGGCAACCAGGAGATAGGCCCTGGAACCGGAGCCCGCTTTTCAACGCCCACGCCCGGAACAAACTCAGCATGACGGTGGACCTGTCAAAGCCCAGAGGCTTGGAGATCTTCAAAGACCTGGTCAGGAAAAGCGATGTGTTTGTGGAGAACAATGTGGTCGGCCGCATGGACCGGCTGGGCATCACCTACGACATGCTCAAGGAGTTGAAAGAGGACATCATCATGCTCCGGATGCCCGCCTACGGGACCACCGGGCCCTACCGGGATTTCCGCGCTTTCGGCAGCCACATGGAAGGAGTCTTCGGACATTCGTTGTTGCGCGGCTATGCGGACATGGACCCGTCGGCAAACACCCCCGTCTTGATGGCCGACGCGGCCGGGGGCAGCCACGGCGCTTTCGCCGTGCTGGCCGCCCTTCACCACCGGAGGCGCACCGGCAAGGGACAGTACATCGAACTGGGACAGGCGGAAAACGCCATGCCCATGATGGGCCAATTCTTCATGGACTACAGCATGAACGGCCGCAGCGCCACCACCATGGGCAACCGCCACCCAACCGCGCTGCAGGGTTGCTATCCATGCCGCGGAGATGACCGGTGGGTCTGCATCACCATCAATAACGACGAAGAATGGCGGTCCTTCGCCCGCGTGTTGGAAGATCCAGACTGGACCGGCGACCCCCGGTTCGCCCACAGCCCCGGCCGCTTGGAGCACCACGACGAACTGGACGCCCACATCAGCCGGTGGACGGAACAGCGGGACAACTACCAGGTGATGCGCGAGCTTCAGGCGGCCGGAGTGGCGGCGGGTCCGGTCATGGACCAGCGAGACGCCTATTCCGACCCGCACCTGACGGAACGCGGCATGTTCCAGGAGGCCTTCCAGGAGGACACCGGCGTGCATCTATATCCCAGGGCGCCCTACACCATGTCCCTGACCCCGCCCGACATCCGCCGCGGGCCGGTGCGGCTGGGAGAGGACAACGAGTACGTCTACAAGACCCTCCTGGGGTACTCGGACGAAGAGTACGCCGAGCTGGAAGCCGAGGGGCACATCTCCATGGACTATCCGGACCATCTGGAGTAGCGCCACCCATCCGGCAGGCCCTCAGATACGTAAATAGCCATAAGGGACCGCCGGATCGTGCAACATGCCCACGCCCACCAAGAGAAAAATTCCGCCCTTGGCCGCACTCCTGCTATTGCTGGTGATAACAGCCTGCGCCGGGGCGTTCGCCCTCGAAGAATCACCCTTGGACCCCTCGCTGGACGAGACGCCGCCCCTCGAGACCGCTTACCCGTTCACCCTGCCCAGCGCCTCGGACGGCAGCGTGTCCCTGGAATCGTATGCGGGGAAAAGGAACGTGGTGTTGGTGTTCTACCGGGGGTTCTGGTGAATCTACTGCCGTGAGCAACTCGTCGAGTTGCGGGAGGACTACGACACCATCCGCGGACTGGACGCGGAGGTTCTGGCGGTGAGCACCGACGAATTGTACGGAGCAGAATGGGCCATCGAAAACCTGGACCTTGGATTCCCCATCCTGTTCGACCCTGAAGCCGAGGTGGTCCGGCGCTACGGCGTCTACAACCTGCTGCGCGACCGTCTTGCCACGCCGTCAACCTTCATCATCGACAAGAATGGCAACGTCCGCTGGAAGTACATCGGCCGCAGATACAACGACCGGCCCTCCAACCAGCAGATCATCGCCCAATTGGAAGCCCTTCAGTAGGGCTGGCGCCTAGTCCGGAAATAGCCGTTATGATCATCCGTTCGTCCTGAGCGTGTCGAAGGATGCGCATCAGCCAAGTATCGGGCCGAATGAAACATGACCCATCCGTATTGGTGGTTCGACGGGGCTCACCAC
>JACZXN010000206.1 GCA_022571575.1 Chloroflexota bacterium
CAGTCGATGCCCTGACCGATCAGTTGGTCCAAGATGTCCGGGTCGCGGGAGGAGGGGCCGATGGTGACGATGATCTTTGTCTTGCGCATGGCGACTACCTTGTTGGGGCTGGAGCGGGTTGGGGCTGGACCGGAACCGTTCGCAGGGGCCCAAACCGATGTTCTTCAGCGTTCCATTTTTTTCTCAATTCAAAATATAACAGACCAACAAATATTCTACGAACCGGGTGGCATTGGAGATTCATGGCAAAAAGGGCGTCCCGACGAATCGGGACGCCCTTTTTTAGACCTCTGAATGCCGAAAGCTGATAGCCCTCGGCTGACCGCTATCTTCCAGCTATCTTCCGTTGCTTCTGCTGGCGTCGAACCGGTCGGTGGCGGCCTTGATCCCGGCGTACCGGTTCCGTTGGAGGTCCTCACGACGCTCGCTGGCCCAGTCTCTGGAGATCTTAATACCCTCCAGACTGCCCTGGAAATGGGGCATCACATAGCGCGCCAGGAGTTCGTAGCTGCGGTCGATCTTGTCCCGGGGCGCCCAGTCCTCGACCCGGATCATGAACTTGCCGAAGCCGCCGGTGAGTTCCTGGAGGCGGTTGATGCCGGCGATGCAGTCGTCGGGAGTGCCGACGATCCATTGGTTGTGGTCCACCATGTAGTCCACGATCTGGTCACGGGGGACGTCTGGCACCGGGTTGCCCAGGGTCTGGCCGAAGTACTCGGTGACCACGTTGGCGGCGCCTTCCTTGATGTCCTTGATGGCCTGCTCTTTGCTGTCCGCCAGGTGCATGCCCATGACTATGCCCCAGTCCTCCCGGTGCATGGTCTTGCCGTGTTCGGCCGCGGTCTCTTCGGCGATGGCCCAGAGCTCGGCCAAAGAGGTCTTCCGGATGGTGTCACGGGGCACGCTGAGCGATAGGATCGAGGCCCCGTGTTTCCCGGCCAGGGTGACGCCGGCCGGTGATTCCACCGAGGCCACGGCCACGGGGACGATGGGGTCCTGGTAGGGGCGGAGTTGCAGTACCGCCTCGTTCATCTCAAACCAGTCGGTCTTGCACGAGAAGGGCTCCGGGTCGGACATGAGCCGCATGATCGCGTCCAACGACTCTTCCATCATCGCCCGTTGCCGCTCGGGCTTGATGCCCAGCATCAGCGCGTCCGATGCCAGGGCGCCGGGACCACAGCCCAGTATCACTCGGCCCCGGGTCAGATGATCCAACAGGACCATGCGGTTGGCCACCATGAACGGATGGTGGTAGGGAAGGCTGGTTACGCCGGTGCCCAGCCGGATGTGGCGGGTGCGTTCGGCGGCGGTGGCAATGAACAACTCGGGTGATGCGATGGTCTCCCAGCCGGCGCTATGGTGCTCGCCGATATAGGCCTCGTCGAAGCCCAGGGTATCCAACCATTGCAGAAGCTCCAGGTCCCTTTCCAGGGCCAAAGTGGGGTTTTCGCCCACCCGGTGGAAGGGAGCCATGAAGACGCCGAATTTCATGCGTTTGGGGACTGGCATCGTTACATCCTCCGTGAGGGTCCCGGTGCGTTCTTAGAGACATCCGGAACTCTGAGGTCCGCGAAGCAACTGCGCCCATTGGACTCCCAACACTGGGGCAGGATGGCGGCCGAGACCATTCTAACACGCAGCCCAAGAGGCACGGTGTATGGGGAGCATCGGCCCAGGCGCGGCCAAGAAAGACCAACGTCCGTGACGCCGCTGCGGCGCCGGGTTGCAACGGTGTTGCGGCGGGAGATACTAAGCGCCGGTAACCTTACTGCGCCGCTCCATGAGGAGGGTGTCACGCCAACGGCCGTTGAGGCAGCCGATCCGCTCCCTGGTGCCCACCGGGCGGAACCCGCAGGCGGCGTGAAGGGCAATGCTGGCCTCGTTCTCCACGAAGATGCTGGCCTGGAGAGTCCAGACACCGGCCGTTTCGGATGCCGAGACCAGGGCGTCCAGCAGGAGCCTGCCGACTCCGTTGCCCCGGGAGGGCCCGGCGACGTAGACGCTCACCTCGGCCACCCCGGCGTAGGCCTCGCGGGCCGACACGGGGCTGAGGGCAGCCCAGCCGATGACCTGTTCGTTTTCTCTTGCCACCAAGCGGCAATCGGGGCGGTGATCGCTGTTCCAGTGTTCCCAGGTGGGGGCCTGGGTCTCGACGGTGGCGTGTCCGGTGGCGATACCTTCTTGGTATATCTCCCGCACCGCCTGCCAATCGCCCGTTCCCATGCCGTCGATGATGCAATTTACGGTTTTCATTTGCGTTGTCAAAGAATGGATTTCGCCGTCCCCTGTCCACCGGTCCGGCGCGGGCCTCGGGGGCGGATGGCCGTTCAAGAAGATACATTCTAGGATCAGCGGGCCGAGGTGTAAACCGGCGGGCCGGGCCCCTCGCGGCGCAGGCACGATATCAGGCGCCGGCCGGAGTGACACCATCCGAACAAACGTGGTATCTTTGCTTGCACCAATCCCGATGTTTGGGATCATCTAAAAATACCGGCAGGAGAGGTTGCGAGATGCCCAAGATTAAGCACATCGCCATTGCCACTCAGGATGCGGCCAAGACCGCTGCTTTCTACAAAGAAGTTTTCGGGCTGCGTGAGATTGCCCAATTGGAAAGCGCCAACGCCAATGGCTATTTCCTCAGCGACGGCAACGTGAACATGGCCATCCTGGACTTCCAGAACGACGCGGTGGCCGGAGAGCGTGGCAAGGACTACAGCGGCATCCACCACATCGGCTTCGAGGTCGAGGACCTGGAGGATATCGAGAAGAAGTTGGCCGCCCACGGTTCCCTTCCCATGGACGAAGTCAACAAGGCCCTTGGCGTGGGCATGGGCGACAACCCCCGTCACGCCAACGTCGAGATCAAGTACACCGGCCCCAACGGCGAGATGATCGATGTCTCCCAGCACGGTTGGGTCGGCACCCGCGGCTTCGATTAGCCCACAGGCTACCCGCTGAACAACGAAAACGCCCGGCCAACCGCCGGGCGTTTTCTGTTTTGTTGCTTGATTGGATACCTAGGCGGGTTTGAAGGCCAGGGACGGCGACTCTTCATCCAAGTCTTCAAGGTCCAAGACCACGTCCATGCCGGTCTCGATGCTCTGGGGGTTGTTACCGTCGACCCCGGTAATCCTGGCGCTGACGCGGGGACCCTCCTCAAGGGTGACGATCCCGGTGCAGTAGGGCTTGTCCCGCCCGTAGCCTTTCTCGGCCATCGCGACCGGGACTATCGATATGCAGGTGAAGGTGCTGAGTTTGGCTTTGCCGCTGAACCGGTGCCATTCCATGTTGAACCCGTGGCACTCCGGGCACATGGGCCGGGGCTCCGGGGACAGATGGCCGCAGTCCTGGCACTTGACGCCGACCAGCTTCTTTTCATCTTTCAGTTTGTTGTAGAAAGCGGTGGCGTTGAATTCGCTGGCCATGGTTACGACTCCCGCCGCAGCACGTTGACCACGCAGGTGCCTCCGGTGCCGCCCACGTTGTGGGTGATACCCACCGTTGGGTTGGCCTTTTTCACCTGACGCTCCCCGGCCTCGCCCCGCAGTTGGTGGTAGATCTCGATGACCTGTCCGACTCCCGACGCGCCCACCGGGTGGCCCTTGGCTTTCAATCCCCCCGAGGTGTTGATGGGGTGGTCGCCGTCCCGGGCGGTCCGTCCCTCGTCCACCGCCCTGGGGCCCTCGCCCGGGGCGAAGAAACCCAGGTCCTCGGTGGCCACGATCTCGGCGATGGTGAAGCAGTCGTGGACCTCCGCCAGGTCGATGTCCGCGACGGTGATGCCGGCCATGTCGTAGGCCTGCTGGGAGGCGGCCTTGGCGGCGGACAGCGAGGTCAGTTCATCCGAATCGTGGAGCGGTTTGCCGGTGGCCTGTCCGATCCCCGCGATGCTGATCGGCGCGTCGGTGAAGTTATGGGCGATCTCCTCCGACACCAGCAGCACGCAGGACGCGCCGTCGGTGATCGGTGCGCAGTCGTATAGCCGCAGGGGCCAGGCGATCCAGGGATTGGCCTGGGCGTCGTTGAGGAAATCCATGTCGGTCTTCCAATCGGGCACCGTCTGGCCCCGTTCCTGGGCCCGGGCCTTCCGGCGCTCCATCATTTCCGTGACGGTCTGTTGGAACTGGGCCTTGGGATTGAGAGCGCCGTTGTCGTGGTTCTTGATGGCTACTTTCAACAGGTGGTCCAGGTTGGTCTCATAGCGGTCCATGTGGGCCTTGGCGATGGCGCCGAAGATGCCTGGGAAGGTCAGCCCGGCGGGCACCTCGTAGAGGCCGTCGGCCGCCGACGCCAACACGTCGGTGACGCTGTTCGTGGGCAGATTGGTCATC
>JACZXN010000207.1 GCA_022571575.1 Chloroflexota bacterium
GTCTGGACCCCAGTTCCTCTCCCGGTTAACCCGCCGGTCCACATCTGAGATGGAGTCAAGGCCCCTCGACGATCCGAGGGTGAGCGGGAAATGGGGATTGGCGGTCATCGCATCGTTAGCATCAGCGTTGTAGGGGCGGGTTTTAAACCCGCCCCTACAGGCATCAACCAGGTTCCATAAACCGAGCCAGCACTCCCAGAATCCACTCACTCCCGCCGCCGCCCATGGCTGGTCCGTCTACCGGCCGGCGGCTCTGCGGGCGCCCCGGTTCCCTTCCCCTTTTAAACCGCCATGATGTGGTAACCCGCGTCCACGGGAATGATCGCGCCCGTGATCCCGCTGGAAAGGCCGCTGCACAGGAACAGGGCCGTCTGGGCGACCTCATCCACCGTGATATTCCGCTTCAACGGGGCTTTGTCGGCGGCGGCATGCCGCAGGTCCCTGAACCCGCTGATACCCCTGGCGGCCAGGGTTTCCAGCGGCCCCGCCGAGATCGCGTTGACCCTGATGTTCTGCTCTCCGAATTCGTAGGCCAACTGGCGCACCCCATGCTCCAAGGCAGCCTTGGCGGTGCCCATCACGTTGTAGCCGGGATAGACCCGCCGGGAGGCGTCGAAGGTCATGGCCACCACGCTTCCGCCCTGGGTCATGAGGGGAGCGGCGTGGCGCACCAAGGGCAGCAGGGAATAGGCGCTCACCTCCAGGGCGATGCGGTAACCCTCGCGCCCGGTGTCCACATACCGGCCGTCAAGGTCTTCCCGGTTGGCGAAGGCGATGCTGTGCACCAGGAACGATATCTCGCCGAACTCCTCTTTCAGAGACTGGAACACCCGGGCGATCTGGTCGTCGTCGGTGGCGTCACAGGGGAGTGTGAGGGCGTCTGGCAGCGTCTCCGCCAGCCCTTCGACCCGCCCTTTAAGCCGGTCGCCTTGATAGGTCATCGCGATTCGCGCGCCGGCCTGAGACAGGGCCTGGGTTATGCCCCAGGCGATGCTCCGGTCGTTGGCCACGCCGAATATGATTCCTTTCTTGCCGGACAGGTCTATGGGAAACACCTGGCTACCTCGCTATGACTTCATCGCCGGCTTAAAACTTCGTCACGGCCTCTTACGGCTGATGCCTGGATCAGGCGTAGACCGGGGCCACCTTATCCAGGAATAATTCGAGTTGTTTCTCCGGTTCAAAGCTGGCGAACCGCACCACGATGGTTCCGGCTCCGGCGGCCACGTATTCCGCGATACGCTCAGCCACCTTGTCCGGACCGCCGAAGGGGCCCCAGCGAACGCCCCAGATATTGGAACCGTAGTAGGCGGTCAGCCATTCCAACGCGTCTGCTTCCGCTTTGCCGGTGTCCGGGTCCATGTTCACGGTCAGGTAGAAGGCTTTTTCCAGGCTGGCGGGGTCCCTGCCCAACTCAGCGGCCTTCTCCTCCACCTGCTGGACCACCTGGGAGAATTCCTCCGGAGTATCGGATATGGAGATGATTCCCGCCCCGAGCCGGGCCGCGCGGCGTATCTGGGCCGGACTCTGGGCCCGGTGGTGGCTGGCCAGCAGAAATGGGATGCCGCCCGGCCGGGTGGGAACGGGCCGCATGAGGGCCGAGTCCAGATCGAAGTCGCGCCCGTGAAAGTCGTAGGGCACGCCCGAGCCAAGGCCCTGGACTATCTCGATTATCTCTTCAAACCGTCGTCCCCGGCCCTTGGCCGGCACCCCGGCCGCTTCCCATTCGCGTTTCTGGTCGTCGTTGAAGGCCCCGCCCACACCAGCCCCGATGACCAGCCGGCCGCCGGAGATCAGGTCGACGGTAGCCAGGGTCTGGGCCAGAAGCACCGGGTGGCGCAGGGCCGGCAGCAGAACCGCCGTACCCAGCCGAACGCGGTTGGTGCGGGCCGCCAGAGCGCCCAATACCGCCAGCGGTTCCATGCGGGGTTTGGCCACCAGGCTGTCGCCGACCCAGACCGAGTCCAGACCCGCCTGCTCCGCAGTCTCCGCCAGCGCGAAGATGCGGTCCATGTTGGGGGGCTGTTCTCCCCGCAACAATAACCCTCTGGTGGGCAACAAGATGCCAAGTTTAACTTTGTCTTGGGTCACGTCGGGTCCCGGGCCGGGCCGGCAGGATTATTTGTCGTCTCAGTTACCGAATTTGGGTTCGCCGGTCTTGGGCTCCATGGACAGCCGCTCCAATATTCCGGGTTCCATGTGCTGGAAGGTCTCCAGGTCGTCCACCACGTCCAGGTCAAATCCAAGTCCCGGACTGGAGTTGATGGCCACCGAGGTTTCCAGCCGGGCGGCTTGGGTCAGATGTTTCATGAAACTACCCTGGCCCAACTCGGGCTGCAGCGGCACGCCGTGGGGCACCAGCATGGCGTTGGTGCCGCCGTCCCGGCGCGCCGGGGCGAGGGTGACGTTGCCCTGGCGGCGGGATGCCTGCGTCATGCTGTGGATATCCGCGGGCTTCAAGAACGGCAGGTCGCCGGCGACGTAGAGGGCCGACTTTCCCTGCTCAAAGGCCAATTCGAAGGCTTTTTTCAGGGTGTCGTTCAGGTCTTTGCCCAACTCCTCCAGGCACTCGCCGCCCAGGTTGCGGGTCATGTTGCAGACCCGGTCATCGCCGCCAACCACCCAGATGGTCCTGATGGACGCTGCCCTGATGGCCAACAACACCCGGCGGAGCATGCCCATCGCCAGGTCGGCCCGTTGTTCCGCGGACAGCGATTTGCCCAGCCGTGACTTCCCCTTGGCAAGGGGTTTCATGGGGACGATCGCTATTACGTTTTCGATTTCGGTGACCATAGAGCTTTATAACGGGGCTTTAATACGGGGGTTGGTCCAGCGTCAGTCCGCCAGGGCCAGAATCTCTCTGGCCAGGCCAATCTTATCCTCTTCGGTCTCCATGATAGTCGAAGTCACCAGAGGAGTTAGGCCCATTTCTTCGACTTCCGCGGCCAGGGCCTGATCCAGACGGTCCATGACGAACACATCGCAGATGTCCCGGTACTCCCGGGCGATCTCAACACAGGAGACCTGTTTTCCCAGCTCCGCCATGATCTTCCCCGCCGGACCTTTCACCGCGTCTCCGCCGACGATCGGGCTGACACAGACCTTCTTCCCTGGGAAGGCCCGCAGCCGCTGCCGCACTCCGGGCAGGGCCAGGATGGGCCCCAGGCTGAGGTAGGGGTTGGACGGGCACAGGACCAGCATCCCGGCGCCGGCGATGGCGCGCTCCAGCCCCGGTGAGGGCGTTGCGGTGTCGGCGCCGGCGTAGGCCACTCCCGTCACCTTCGGTTCGGCCCTACGGCCCACGAAGTAACGCTGCATGGGCAGTTCACCCTCGTCGGTGGCAAGGATTGTCTTCACCGGGTCGTCGCTCATGGGAATCACGTGGTGGCCGACCCCCAGACTCCGGTTCAGTTCAGCCGTGACCTCGGACAAGGTCTTGCCCTCGGACAATAACTGGGTGCGCCGGATATGGGTGGCCAGGTCCCGGTCTCCCAGATTGAACCAGGTGTCCACGCCGAACCTCCGAAGCATCTCCAGCGCGGTGAAGGTGTCGCCGGCCACTCCCCAGCCGGTCTCTTGGTTGGAGAGGCCCGAGAGAGTGTACATCATGGTGTCCAGGTCCGGGGAAACGTGGAGGCCGTGGAAGGTCTCGTCGTCACCGGTATTGACGCAGATCACCAGGTCGCCGGCGGGCAGGCAGCGGGCCAATCCAAGGGCCAATTTAGCCCCGCCGACCCCTCCCGCAAGGGCCAAAACGGCCGGAGAACCTGGAAATCCTTCCGGAGTCACCATCTATGGCCGTGCCGGCCGCGGCCGGCGCCGTGGAAGCACCCAGAAAACGGCGCTGTGCGCCTAAACTTTGGCACTTCGGCTATGGCGGGGATGCTCAAACCGGTAGGTGTCCAACTTGACCAGCCGGTCGTAGGACCCGAATAACTCTTCCACGTTGTCGCCGACCAGGTCCAGCGGGTCCAATTCTTCGTCGGTGTCGCTGAACACGCGGCGGGTCTTGTAGGTGGTGTACCGTTCGGCGGGGATCCGGCCCGTTTGGCGTATCATCTGCCGGAATTCCGACGGCCGCATAAGCTGCCCGTGTTGAGCGCCGGCCGCGGTGGAGATGCTCTCGTTGATCAGGGTTCCGCCCAGGTCGTTGACCCCGGCGGTCAGCAGCAGTTGGGACATGCGCGGCCCCTCTTTCACCCAGGACGCCTGGATATTGGGTATCCAGTTGTTGAGCATGATCCGGGCAACGGCATGCATCTTGATCACGTCCACGCCGGAGGGGCCGGGCCGCACATTCTCCACCAACCCCTTCAGGAACATGGGGGCTTCG
>JACZXN010000208.1 GCA_022571575.1 Chloroflexota bacterium
TGGGGATGACCCGGGAGGGTACGCCCGTCCGGTATCTGCGCTCCATCTTCATCCCCGGAGAAGACAAGTGCTATTGCCTCTTTGAGGGAGAGGATCCGGACTCGGTGCTACAGGCCAACCAGAGGGCCGATCTGCCCGTCCAAAGAATATCTGAGGCGTTGTCCATCACCGCGGAAGAGATCACCTAAGTCCCCGCGCCGCGCCGGCCCAGCAATGAGCGTATCCCACCGAGACGCCCCATCCGTTTCCCTTCAATAGCAATTCAGGGGGCATTCAATGCCTTCATATTTCGCTTCCGTATTTTCGGACCTGGGACGGCAGACATCTCCCTGGGGCCGCATCCCGCGCGACGAAGTGGTCGCTCTGATCGCGGAGTACCGGTATCTGGCGGAATCGTTGGCATCGCAGCATGGCTGCCTACATCGAAACTTTCAAGGGGACGGGCATCTTTTCATCTTTGAAAGCGCCGACCAGGCGATGCAGTTTAGCCTGAAGCTCATCGAGCGTTGGGACTCGGGGAAATTCCGCTTCACCGGTCAGGGCCGGCCGCCTGACATGCCTCTACGGCTTGGTTGCCATTTCGGCGACGCCACCCGCCTGGACGGCGGCGATGCCTGGATCGGGCGCTCGATCGATCTGGCCCGCCGGGTCGCCGGGGCCGCGGAAGCCGGGTCATTGCTGGTCACGGAGAACGTCCTTGACGCCTCCGACGTTGCGATGTACGACTTCCAAGCAGCCGGTCCCCATGCCCTGGAGGGAGACCATCTACCCCAGAGGACCCTCTACAGGATCGACCACTCGCCTCGGCACACGCCCGGCAGCATTGGCGAGCGGCACACTGCGGAGACCCTTTTCCTGTCTGGTGTGGCTTACATAGGGACGGTGGAAGAAAACGGGGAAGAGGAAACAGACTGTTATGTTCGGGCCCTGGAAATGAGGCCCGATTATGCGGAAGCCCACAATAATCTGGGTGTGGTGATGCGCGCCAAGGGAGAGGAGGGCCAGGCGGCCGAACATTACCGGCAGGCGATCAAGATCCGCCCTTGGTATCCCGAAGCCAACTATAACTACGCGGTGCTCCTGCAATCACGGGGTAATCTCAACGGGGCCGCCGACCATTATCAGGAGGCTTTGCGGCTGCGCCCTGAGTATGTTGACGCCCACTACGGGTTGGCCAACCTGCGGCGTGTCGTGGGCGAGGCCAGCCAGGCGGAACACCACTTCACCGAGGCGCTGCGGCTGAGGCCGGAATATGCCGAAGTGCACAACAATTTCGCCATACTTCTGGACGACATGGGCCAGATGGAACGGGCCCAGCACCACTACCGGGAAGCCCTGCGGATACGGCCCGACTATCCCGAGGCCCACTACAATTTGGCCCTCGCTCTGGAGAACGCCGGACGGCTGGATGACGCCGAGGAATCGTATCTGGAGGCGCTCCGGCTGAGAGCGGAGTATCCTGAGGCCCACAACAACCTGGCGATTCTATTGCAGACTCGCGGTGATCTTGAAGCCGCCGAAGCACACTACTTGGAGGTGCTGCGTTTGCGTCCCGGAGACCCGGAGACTCACTACAACTTTAGCCTGCTACTCAGGGCTCAAGGACGGGATTCCGCGGCGGATGAGCAGTTCGATACCGCCCAAGAACTAGCTCCGGCGGAATGGGTTTCGGCCCGGCAACAGGGCGGTGGAAGCGGTGAAGGTGGTCCGTCCCGGCAGATGGACGGGCTTACACCGAGGGAGATTGAGGTCTTGAAGCTGGTGGCCCTGGGCCGAAGCAATCAAGAAGTGGCGGACGAGTTGGTCATCAGTCTCCGGACCGTTGCCCACCACGTCACCAGTATCTTGACCAAGACCAAATCCGGCAACCGCACTGAGGCGGCCGGTTACGCTAACCGCCACGGGCTACTCCCTCAATAGGCGGCGTTAACCAGCCCTGCCTCGCCGAATCTCCCCACGTATGGGAATAAATTCCCATGCCGCTTTGTTTCCCACTGTGCGTAATTTCCCCAATCCAAAAACCCCCGGCGCTGAAAAGGGGAACTTATACCGATGTCGGTGGTTTTCTGTCCGTTTATCATTCCTCCACACCGCTGATGCAGCGGATTCACAAACCCGACAGGAGGAACCGAGATGACAGTTTATATGGTGGAGAGAGATCTGAAGGGGATAACCATGGACGAACTGGGGGCGGCGCAGAAGGCAGCGATCGAGACGTCTCAGAAATTCACGTCTGAAGGAAAGCCGGTCCGCTATATCCGGAGCACCTTCGTTCCCGGCGACTCCCGGTGCATGTGCCTGTTCGAAGCGAGCAGCCAGGAGTTGGTGAAGGACGTGAATGAGACCGCCGGTATACCCTTCACCGGAATCGTGGAAGCCCTCGATCTGACCCCGTAATCTGGCCGAACGGCAGAACGCCCGGGGGGAGAACTCATCACCCGCCGGGCGTTTCTACTTGTCCCGTGAACGGCGGGCCGGACCGCCTACACCACCAGGCCGTCGAAGAGGTCGTCCATATCGGTGGCTTCGTCGATCGCCCAGATGGTCGCCAAGACCTGGTCGCACTGCATGTCGGAGAGCACTCCGGTGGCGAAGCTGCGGAACTTGCCCTCCAGTTCCTGGTCGTCCAGCGGGTTGTTCTTGTGGCCCTTGGAGTAGGCCGTGTGGGCGGTGTGGACGCCGCCGGACCGGTCGGTGACGGTGATCCGGCAGTTGTACTCGGAGGGGAATCTGGCGGTGAACTCCGGGTCTTCAACGATGGTCATCTTGGCCATGGTGGCGCGTTTGACCGGGTCGGCGATGCCCTGGGGGGTGAAGGTGCCGGGGGTGACCGCGCCTTCTTGAAGGGCCACGGCCACCAGGAATGGGATGGAGTGGTCGGCGGTCTCCCTGGTCTTGGGGTCCCATTTCTCCGGCTCGCTGGCGGCGCTGCTGGCGGCGGTCTTATAGGTGTCGATATGGACCGACTCGATGTCGGCCAGGGCCACCTCCTTGCCCAACTCGATGGCCAGGCCGATGGGCGCCTGGGTGTGGATCTGGGAGGGGTAGCTCTTCACGATGGTCTGGGTGATGCGGAAGGGGTCGTCCTCGCTCCGGGCGCCGCCCAACGGGAACTCCGGAATCTCCACCGGCCTGCCCACGGCCTGTTCCCAAAGCCCCCGTTTGCCGTCGAAGGGCTGATTGGGGCCGCTCATCCCTTCGGCGGCCAGCATGGCGGCGAATATGGCGGAACGGGTGGCGGCGGCGGTGGCGCAGCCCTTCCACATGGAGAGCTCGCCACTGCGGGTGACCGCCAGAGGCAGGGACGGCGTGACGGCCAGGGAGATGGCGTTGGCCATCTGCCCTTGGTCCAGCCCCAGGACCTTGCCCGCGCCGCAGGCCGCGCCAATCACGCTGAACATGCCCTGGTCCCAGCCCAGGTCGCCGGCCACCACCTCGTCGGATAGGCGGCAGAAGACCTCGTAGGCCAAGGCGATGGCCGTCACCACCGTGCGTCCATCGGCGACCATGGGATCGGCCATGGCCAGCACCGCGGGGATCATGTCGCTGGGATGGCCGCCGCCCGGCGAGAAGTAGGAGTCGTTGCAGTCCAGGTACCGGACCATCACTCCGTTGGCGAACCCAGCCATGTCGGGCGAGGTGTACTCGCTGGTGCCCAGCACCCGCGCCGGGGTGGTGCTGGTGACCGTCGAGGCCATGCCCCGGGCGATCTTGGCCGGCTCGGACACAAATCCGCCCATGGCGCAACCCATGGTGTCCACCAGGGTGCGCTTGACCTGGTGCACGGTCTTGGGCCCCAGGTCTTCATAACTGAGCCTGCAGGCGTACGACGCCAGCATTTCGGTGGTCCGGTCCATCGGTATTCCCCTCCCGAGGCTGTCGATATTGCCTAAATCGTCGTTTTTTTTAAACGCGGTTGCACCGCCCGTTAGCGGAGGACGGCTTCGGCCATGCGCTCCAGTTGGTCGCCCATCTCCTTTTCGGTCTCCACGTGCTCGGGGCGCACCACCACCCGGTCGGCGCCGGCATTGAGCAGCGAATGGACGATGTCCCGTTCCGGGAGCTGGCCGTAGACCGAGATGGTGAGCGACTTGGGGTCGCGGCCCGCCTCTTCAGCCATGGCGTCCAGCTTCTTGCGGCTCTCTTCCACCTCCGCCGGGGTGATCCGGTTGGGCATCCAGCCGTCGGCGTGGGTCACCACCCGCCGCAGCACGTTCTTGGCCATGCCGCCCAGGATGATTGGCGGATAGGGCTTCTGGGCCGGCTTGGGGTAGGACTTGACCAGCGGAAAGTC
>JACZXN010000209.1 GCA_022571575.1 Chloroflexota bacterium
CTTCAGGGGCCAGCGCGACGATCTTCTCCCCGGAGATGGCGATGGCGGCGTCGATCACCTGGGACGAGGTGACCACCTTGCCGCCGCGGACTATGGTGTCGACTTTGGGGTTGTTCTTAGCGGTGGACATGGCGTTCCCTCCCGGTAACTATCTCAAAAGATGGTTCGACAAGCTCACCACGAACGGATGTTGGTGCTTTCTCTCCGTTCGTCCTGAGCTTGTCGAAGGATGTTTCATTTTGGACACACGGTTTTGAGGAATATTCGCTCAGTCATCGGATTCCAAAAATTCGCGGACATGCTGCCGGAACGGTTCTTTGTCGTAGGTGTTGAACAACGTCATCGCATTGCGCACCGGGTTGCCGCCGAACATACGCTCGTACAGCACCTGCCGGCCGCTGAAGGAGCTGCACGACACATCCCATGCCAGGTGGAACAGTCTGGCCCTGTCGCGGGCGCCGGTGGTGTCCGTGGCCAGGTAGTGGTTTAGGTCTTTGGCCATGGGGGTATCAAAATCGGCCTCCGTGGGCAGGGCCATAAGGCTGCTGGTGCCCAGGAGCTGGATGATCTCCACCATCCTGGGGTAGACCGACCGGCCGAACAGGGTCCGGCCCGCTTGAAGCGGGGCGATGGCGGGGGACATGACACCCCACTGGTTGGGGGCCGCATCCGCCTCGGAAGCCCGCAGGCAGGCCTTGAGCATGTCCCGTTGCGTGATCAACTCAGCCACGTGTTCTTGCACATGGGGGTTGGAACCTGACCCCAAGGTCTCGACAATCAGGTCTGCCAGGCCCAGGATGAATTCGGCCTTCACCAAGCACCGCGTCAAGACCTGGTGTCCGCTGTGGGCCGCGGACTGGGTGCCCGAACCGATGTTGTTGCACAGCTCCACGCTCCCCAATAGAAAGACCCGCTCCCAGGGCACCAGCACGTTGTCGAAGAATATCGTCGCATCCATCTCTTCGAAGCGAGACCCCAGGGGATGGTTGAAGTGGGACCGGCCCTGGTCGAAGCTCTCCCGGCAGAGGAACTTCAGGCCGGGAGTGTCGCAGGGGATGGAAAAGCAAAAAGACTGGCGTTTGCCATCTGCATCGACCCGATGGTTGCCGGCATGGTAGATGGCGATCTCATCGGAGATGGGGCCCAGGGTCGCCAGCAGCCGGCTGCCGTGTACTATGACCCCGGCATCGGTCTCTTTTACGGTGGTAAGCGCCACTTCATCGCTCAGGGTGTCGATGGTGGCGGAAGCTCGGCGGCGTTGCAGATTCAGCAGGGCGTGGGTCAGGGTCAAATCGTTCTCGCGGATGTACTCGTAGTAATCGGTCACGTTTTTCTTGAATTCTGGGCGGTCCTGGGCAAAGTATTCCGCTGCTCCAGCCCAGGCGGTAAAGATCACGTTTAGGAAGTCGGGAGAGCGGCCCATCATGCCGCAGCCGGCCCAGGCCCAGCGGGACATCATGTTGCGCCGCCGTACCAGGTCTTCGATATTTTGGGGGATCAGGAACGAAAGCCCCACCGGGTTCCCCGTGGTGGGAGAAGCGTAGGTCATCTCCTCCCGCAACTCCGGGTCGTGTTGCATGTCGTAGAGCGCCGCGATGGACTTGACCCCGTTGCGCAGGGCGGGATGGGTGGTCACGTCCTCCACCCGCTCACCATCTATCCACACCTCCCGTGGGCGCTCTTTAAGGCCGTTTATGTATTCCTGTCCGGTACGTGCTGGCATCGTTCCTCCTCTGTCTTGAAGGGGCGAGGGCCATGGTATTTCGTATTTGCCCGGCTGCCGGCTACACCGGCGGCGTTTCCCCGCGCAGTATCGCCTCTATATCTATAAAACCCGCTTTGGGTTGCTGGCCTTTTATCGCCGCCAGGACCCGCTCGGCGGTGAACGGCAGTTCTTTGATGCGAACGCCGATGGCGTCATAGATGGCGTTGGCAATGGCCGCCGGCGGGCCGAATCCCGGGGGCTCGGCCACCGCCCGGGCCCCGAATGGACCGTCGTCGGTGGGGACCTCGATCAGAATGGTCTCTATCTCCGGCATGTCCACCGCCAGGGGCATCAGGTAGGTGGCCAGCGATGGATTCAGCACCCGGCCGGTCTCCGGGTCTATCTTCAGCTCCTCGCTCAGGGCCCGGCCGATGCCCTGGACCGCGCCGCCTTCCAATTGTCCTATGACCGACATGGGGTTGATGGCCACGCCCACATCCTGGGCCTGGACGAAACGGGTGAGCGTTACCCGGCCGGTCTCACGGTCCACCAGGACCTCGGCGCCCTGGGTGTTGAACACCGGAGCGTAGGGCATGCTGGACAGGCTGGCCGTGCCGACGATGGGCCCCTGGGGCGAGGTCAAGCTCATGCGGGCCAACTGGGCCAGGGTCACCTGTTGAGGGGTGTTGTCTTGAACGTAGACCTTTCCTTCTTCGCAGACCAACGCATCGGAAGGCACACCCAGCCGGTCCGAAGCCAGGGCCATCAGCTTGTCCCGGGCATCCTCGGCGGCCAACTGCACCGCTTTGCCTTGGCTGTAGACTATCCGGCTGCCGCCGCTGGGTCCGGTGAAGGGTGCCATGTCCGTGTCGCGTTTGGGCACCACCACCTGGTCCAGGGTGACGCCCAGGGTTTCGGCCGCGATCTGGGCCATGGAGGTATCGCTGCCGGAAATGTCCACCGAGCCGGTGAGCATGCTGATGGTGCCGTCCTCATTGACGCTGATGGACGCGGTGGACGGTCCGCTGCCGCTGCGCCATTCTCCCAAGGCGATGCCGACGCCCCGGTTATCGCCCAGTTTCTTGGGCAGGCCCATGCGGTCCTTGACCGCTTGCAGCGTCTCACGGAGGCCGTTGCGGGGCAATTTGGCCCCGCTAACCGAGATGTCGCCCTCTTCCACGGCGTTCATCACCCGGAAGTCGAACGGGTCGATGCTCAGTTGGTGGGCCATGCTGTCCATATGGGATTCCACCGCAAAGGTCATGTCGGCGACGCCGGAGGCGCGGTAGGAGCCGACGTAGATCTTGTTGGTGTAAACGCCGTAGGAGCGCAGCTTGAAGTTGGGTATCTTGTAGGGGCCGAGGGCGTGTCCTACGCCTGCATTGGGACCCGCGCCTAGATAGGCGCCCACGTCGAAGATGCTGTAGGCTTCCCTGGCCACGATGCGCCCGTCATTCATCACACCGGTTTTCAGGCGGATGTTGGTTTCCAGCCTGGGGCCGTTCAGAGTGAATGCCTCTTCCCGGGTGTTGATCAGTTTCACCGGCCTGCCGGTCTTCATGGCCAGCATGACGGGGAAGGCCTCCAGGGCCAACCGGAGCTTGGCCCCGAAGCCGCCGCCCAGTTCCATGGCGATGACCTTGATGCGGGAGACGGGAATGTCCAAAACCAACGCCAATTGGGCCCGTACCTGATACGGTCCCTGGGTGGAAGCCCAGACGGTCAACCTGCCGTTGGGTTCGACATTGGCGACGCAGGCCATGGGTTCCAAGAACCCCTGGTTGATGGGCTGGGACTGGTACGTCTCTTCAAAGGTGTGGTCCGCGTCCTGGAAGGCCTGGACCACATCGCCACGGTCGGCGTCCAAAAGGGTGCAGTTGTTGCCGCCGCCGGCGAACCCGTATCCCTCAAAGCTCTCCAGGTCCTCATGCACCGGCGCCGCATCGTCGCGGATGGCCTGCATCGGGTCGATCACCACCGGCAACGCCTGGTATTCCACCTCGATAAGTTCCACGGCTTCCCGGGCGGTGATCTCATCGTCCGCCGCCACCGCCGCCACCGGCTCTCCGATGTAAAATACCTCGTCGGTGGCCATGATGCGGCGGTCCTTCAGGGCGCCGGAGCCGAAGCGGACGTCGGGGTAATCCTTTCCGGTGATGATGGCCCGGACGCCGGGCAGCGCCTCGGCCCTGGAAACGTCCAGTTTCACGATGCGGGCGTGGCTCTCGGTGCTGGTCAACAGTTTGCACATGAGCATGCCGGGGAGGTAAACGTCACTGGCGTAGGTGGCTTTGCCGGTGATCTTCTCCAGGGCGTCGACCCTGGGCAGGCTCTTTCCAACCGCTATATTTTCCGGCATCGGTTCAACTCCCGTGTAGATGGCTCTTGGGGTGATTCGGTTGGGCGTCTGGTCCCGGCGGTCCTTGTTCCGGCAACGTAAGAATGGCCAATGAGCTCTCACCCCCACTCTAACTCTCACCCGTAAAGGGGGAGAGGATAAGTCCCTTCCCCCTTCACGGGGGAAGGTTAGGATGGGGATGGACTCGTATACTTGAAATCCATTAAAA
>JACZXN010000210.1 GCA_022571575.1 Chloroflexota bacterium
CGCCGTCCAGGGCGACGTCGGCGAGGCGATCGGCCACTACCAACGCGCCCTCGCCCTCAGGCCGGACTACGACACGGCGGCCGCGGCCCTGCTGCACCAGTACCACCACGCGTGCGCGTGGGAGGAGGCCGCCGCCCTGGAGCCGCGGGCGGAGCGGATGACGGCCGCCGCCATCGAGCGCGGCGGGAGGCCGGGCGAAACCCCCTTCGCCAATGTCGTCCGCTGCGGCGATCCGGCGGCCAACCTCCGCCTCGCCAGGGCGGCCAGCGACGACATCGCCGGGGCCATGGCCCGCCTGGGACTGGATTTTCCCATGGAGGACAGGCGCGCCCGCGGCCCGCGCATCACGCTTGGCTACCTGTCCGGCGATTTCCACAACCACCCGACCGCCCACCTGATGGGCGGCCTTTTCGCGCTCCACGACAGGGACGCGTTCCGGGTCATCGCCTACTCCCACGGCAAGGACGACGCAAGCGCCTACCGCAAACGCCTGCAAGGGGAGTGCGATTCGTTCGTCGACATCCGGGACTTGGACCCCGGGCAGGCGGCCCGGCGTATCCACGACGACCGGGTCGATATCCTGATCGACCTGAAGGGCCACACGGAAGGCAACCGGCTGGAGATCTGCGCCCTCCGCCCGGCGCCCGTGGTCGCCACCTACCTGGGTTTTCCCGGCACCACCGGCGCCGGTTTCATCGATTACATCCTCACCGACCGCATCGTCACGCCCGAGGATCACGCGGCGTTCTACAGCGAGGCCTTCGCCTACCTACCCCATTGCTATCAGGTCAACGACCACACCCAGGCGATCGCCGGCGACCGGGTCAGCCGCGACGGCTGCGGCCTGCCCACCGCCGCCTTCGTCTTCTGCTCCTTCAACAAGAACTACAAGATCGAGCCCCGCATGTTCGGCGTGTGGATGGACCTGCTCGACGGGACCCCGGACAGCGTGCTGTGGCTGATGCGCAGCAACGGCCTGGCCGAGGGCAACCTGAGAAGGGAGGCCGAAGCGCGCGGTATCGCCGCCGACCGGCTGGTCTTCGCCGGCGGACTGCCCAAGGACAAGCACCTGGCGCGCCTCGGGCTCGCCGACCTGGCGCTGGACACCCGCGTCTGCAACGGCCACACGACGACCAGCGACGCCCTGTGGGCCGGCGTGCCGGTGATCACGATCGAGGGCGGCCACTTCGCCTCCCGGGTATCGGCGAGCATCCTTAACGCCGTCGGCCTGCCCGGGCTCGTCACCGGCAGCCTGGACGCATACGCGGCCCTGGCGGGCGAGCTTTCGCACGATCCGGACAGGCTGCGCCAACTGCGCGGCCAACTCGCCGAAAACCGCCTGAGCGCACCCCTGTTCGACACCCCCCGGTTCGTCGGGAACCTGGAAAGGGCCTACGAACGCATGTGGGAGAGGTTCGTGGAAGGGGGCGCGCCCCGGCGGATCGAGGTGACGGAGGACTGAGGGGCGGGGGCCGCTCGAATGTCGCCCGCGAAGTGGCGGGCGCGGGTGCGGTTGGTAGTCACCACCAGTAGCGGTATACTTGTGAGCAACCTCCGCGGGGGAGGAAACCCATGACCACACCGAAAACCACATTCGTGGGTCTGGCGCTTATCGCGGCGCAGTGCGCTGGGTTGACGTGCACCAGCTACGTTCCTCGTTGGACCAAGGTCTGAGTGACAAGAGGGAGGATCGCATGCGCCCAATAATCCTAGTTGTCTGTCTGACCCTTTCCTCGGCAAGCGCTTTCGCTGAATGCATTGGCTACTCGGGGCCCGGAGGGCCCTGCTACACTGGCCCTGGTGGTGGGCTTTACACCGGTCCGGGTGGCGGTGCTTACACGGGGCCTGGTGGTGGTGCATACACGGGGCCTGGTGGTGGGCTTTACACCGGTCCAGGGGGTGGCGCCTCCACTGGCCCTGGTGGTGGGCTTTACACCGGTCCGGGCGGCGGCGCCTACACTGGTCCAGGCGGTGGCGCCTACACCGGTCCGGGAGGCGGCGCCTACACTGGTCCAGGCGGGGGTTGCTATTCTGGTCCTGGCGGTGGCGGTTCTGACGAATGGAACCGCCCCTCTCCATACTGTAAGTGACACTAAGAGCTCAAAACAATCTCGGCGTCATGTAGGACATTGGCCGAGGCGTTCCCCAGGACTACGCCCAAGCCCATATGCGGTCTAACCTTGCCGCTTCTAGATACTCCCCCGGCGAGGACCGCGATGACGTTGCCAAGAGGATGGCGCCGGCCCAAATATCCGAGGCCGAGAAGCTGGCGTGGGAGTGGGGGCCGAAGAAGTAGGGAACGACGGGTGCCCTCGATGACGGGACCACTGTGAAGCTGCCCACGGCGAAGTAACCCCACCATCCCAACCACAGTGACCGGCTGCCCGCCGGTCGGCACCCCTCTACCTCACCACAGGCCCACCCCGAGGCGCGCCCCAGGCCGTTGCCCTCCGCGGATGGCCGTGAGGAGAACCTGTGGGCGAGCGAGGGGAACCATGCCACCGTCGCCTCGGTCGGTTCGATCTTTGAGGTTGGCTGGGGCGGTAGGACGCCCACTCCTCCAACCCTCAAGCCAGTAACTTGCTTAACTTCAATGGGTTGTGTACCATGGTGTGTACCCGTAACGTGTACCCGCAGAGGCAACCACCATGGCAGACACCCTCTATCTCAAGCAGCGTCGGCAAACGTGGTTCACCAATATTCCCGTGCCCCGTGACCTCCAAGAGCAGTTGGGCAAGGATCATATCGTCCAGAGCCTCAAGACCCGTGACCTCTCTGTGGCCCAGCGGCGCCGGTGGTCCCACGTGGAAGAAGCTCACGCTACCTTCGACCGCCACCGGGGAAGCCAGGGGACAACCCCCGAGGAGATCGAGGATCGGGCCTGGAAGGCTTACGAGCAGGCTTTACGAGAAGCCGAGGAAGGGGGCTTAGACGAGGAAGGCATCAACCTGTACATCGGCCTCCTTGGAGATCAGATCGACGACGGCAAGCTAGACGAGGCCGAGGAGGCCGAAGCCTGGGCCAAGATCACAGCCATGCATGGCAGGCGTGCGGCCCTGCGCGGGCAGCCCTTCCAACCTCCCCCAACATTCGGACCACGGGGGATTGACCGGGTGACCCTTCGCCCCGTGTCACGGAAGAAGACTGCCGGAGACCCCCTGCCCTTCTCCGAGGCTGCCCAGCGTTACCTTGAGGAGACACAACGGGACCCGGACGCGGCCTTGACCCAGCAGACCGTTGGGCAGAGCGAAGCCGTGTTCAGGCTGTTCAAGGATTTCTGCCGGGACGCCCCCCTGGTGGACATTACCAGGGCAGAGGCGGGCGAGTTCTTGTCCACCGTCGCAACTCTGGACCGACATTGGGGGCGCAGCCCAAAGACCAAGGAGCGGAGCCTGGAAGACCTCTTGGAACTCTACGGCGGCCATCCCACCGGCTTGAGCAACAGGACACTCAATCGGTACGCCAGCGTCTTGGGAGTGGTCTTCAAGTGGGCCAGGAAGCGGGGCCTGCACGATGGCGAAAACCCCTTCGAGGGCCAGAGCCGCAAGGGAGCCAAGACCAGGAAGACGGGGTGGCTTCCGTTCACCATGGCGGAACTCTCAACCCTCCTGTCCTCCCTGCGTCCCCAGGTGGCCCCGAACGCCCACACCGTGGACACCGCCCTGGCCTGGGCCGTCTGGATCGGCGCGTACTCCGGGATGCGACTCAACGAGATTTGCAGCTTGGACGTGGCCGATGTCCGCAAGGAGAAGGGCGTCTGGTTCTTCGATGTGGCCGACGCCAAGACCGAAGCAGGGGTCCGCCGGGTGCCGGTTCACTCGGTGCTCCTTGAGGCTGACCTGCTGGACTACCGGAAGCGAGTTGGGAGCGGCTCCTTGTGGCCCGGGTTGAAGCCTGGTGGACCGGACAGGAAGCTGTCGTGGTACACCACCAAGCGGTTCACCCGGGTCCGGCGCGGCCTGGGGCTTACCCGGGATCGGCTGGCGTTCCACTCTCTGCGGAACAACGTCGGGGGTGCCCTTGAAGCGGCCAGGGTCCCCGAGAGCGAGGCGGTTCAAATCCTGGGCCACGAGAAGCTGTCCATGTCCTACGCTGTTTACAGCCTTGGCCTGGAACTCCCGGCGCTTAAGGAGGTTGTCGAGAAGATCGACTACCCCACCGACGCGTGACCTGCCGCCCACGGACCCTTTTTGGGTCACACTTCCGAGAGCCTATTGCGCTACTGCCCCGGCGCTCATTTCCCCCCTGGGCCTGGGCGGGGCCCGGCAAC
>JACZXN010000211.1 GCA_022571575.1 Chloroflexota bacterium
TACATCGTATTCTACTGGCTCACCATCGGAGACCTGCTCTAAGATGATATTCGCACTGCCAAAAAAATGGTTGGTTGCCGGGACCGTCTTCGCGGCCGTCCTGGGCATAGCCTGCGGCAACCAGCTTGCAACCTCCACCGTGGACAACCCACCGGTTGTTTCGGCCACCACAATACCTGTTGCGGACACCGGTCCGGGCCCATCGCCCATCCTGGAGCCGGACCCTCTCTACAAAGCCGAGCTGGGCGGCGCCCGGTTCCAGACCCGTGGCTGGACCACCGATTTCAGCCGCCACACCGTGCCCTTCGCCGATATATTCTCGGGCGGAGTGGGCCGCGACGGCATCCCGCCCATCGACGATCCCCGGTTCGAGACCATCGAAGAAGCCGATCCGGTGATGAACGACCTGGAACCGGTGGTGACCTTCAAGATCAACGGCGAGGCCAAGGCCTATCCGCTGTCCATCCTGACCTGGCATGAGGTGGTCAACGACGTTGTGGGCGGCGTGCCGGTCACCGTGACCTTCTGCCCGCTGTGCAATACGGCCATCGCCTTCAAGCGGACGCTGGAGGGGAGGGTATTCGACTTCGGGGTGTCCGGGAACCTGAGGAACAGCGACCTGATCATGTGGGACCGGCAGACTCAGACCTGGTGGCAGCAGCTCACGGGAGAGGCCATCATCGGGGAGTTGGCGGGTCATAAACTGGAGTTCGTACCCGCCTCCATCATCTCGTGGGCCGACTTCAAAGAGGCCAATCCAGACTCTTTGGTGCTGTCCCGCGACACCGGCTTTGACCGCCCCTACGGCAGCAACCCCTATAGCGGCTACGACCGGGTGGACCGGCCGCCGTTCCTCTTTGAGGGAGAGAAGGACGACCGCCTGTTGCCCAAGGAACGCGTGGCCGCGGTCCAGATCGGCGACGTATCGGCGGCGTTCCCCTTCCCGGTGCTGGAAATTGAACGGGTGGTGAATTACCCCATCAACGGGACCGATGTGGTGGTGTTCTTCAAGCTGGGAACCGTTTCCGCCCTGGACCGGGCGTTGATCATCGACTCTAAGGACGTGGGTTCCACGGGAGTTTTTGATGCTGAACTGGACGGGCAGACGCTGACCTTCAAGTTGCAAAACGGGGAATTCGTCGACGACCAGACGGGCAGCGTTTGGAACATCCTGGGCGAGGCGGTGGCAGGGGAGATGGCGGGCAAGTCGCTGACGCCCATCGTGCACGGCAACCATTTCTGGTTCGCCTGGGGCGCCTTCAATCCCGACACCCTGATCTACAAGGGGCAGGGGTAGGCGCCGAGGGCATCATCTCCTGGTGGTGGAAATCCCCCTAAATCCCCCTTTGCAAAGGGGGACTGCTTGTTCCTTTTTGTAAGGGGGCGAGTTTGTGAGGGGGCGAACCCCGAATCTCAAAGTAGCAAAATAGACCTCCCCCTTTCGTAAAGGGGGACCGAGGGGGATTTCGTACCCCGCTGACGGCTAACCGCTTTCCTTGCCAGGCACGGACCCCCCAGGTAGAATGGCCCATACCATTCTGCGCTGGGGGTTTTCTTATGTATGACAAGCCGATGTTGGGATTGGGCCAGGCACAAGACG
Source organism: Chloroflexota bacterium (assembly GCA_022571575.1). Next base: position 1,601 of record JACZXN010000211.1, read on the forward strand.
CCATCGCCGCCATCTTGGCCGAGGCCAATAAGGAACCGGACCGGCCGTTGGCCATATCCATCGTTGACGACACGGGCAGCATCATCAGCTACGCCCGCATGGACCGCTGCCGTGAGGTCCCCAAACGGATGGCCAGCCGCAAGGCCTACACCTGCGCCCTGTCCGGGCAGGACTCCAAGGACTACGCCGAACGCCTGGCCAGCCAGGGCCGCACCGTGGCCGAGATGGGTGACCCCATGCTGGCCGCCGTCCAGGGCGGAGTGGTCATCCTGCATCCTGGGAGCGGTTCCATCATGGGCGGGATCGGCGTCAGCGGCCTGGCGGCCCAAGAGGACGAAGACCTGGCGAAGATTGGGTTGAAGGCATTGAAGCTTTAGAAGCTGTCAGCTTCAACTGCCGGTGTCGGGGTGGTGTCTAGGTCATTTAAGTTGTTCGGTGGGGAGATGCAAAAATCCCCCTAAATCCCCCTTTGAAAAGAGGGACTTGAGCTTCCCCCTTTCGTAAAGGGGGACCGAGGGGGATTTAGGCGATTTCCGCCCCCCGGATAGCCGCGAGTCCGAAGGAGAGTATATGTCCAACCCGAGAGCTGATTTTTCGCCCATATTCGACCGCAAGCCGCTGAAACTGCCCGGCGGCGCCCGGGTGGCGGTGTGGCCGGTGATCAACGTGGAGGAGTGGGACATCAACGAGCCCATGGCCCGGACGGTGCTGCCCACGCCCCAGGGGGTGACGGTCATTCCGGACATACCCAACTTCGGGTGGTTCGATTACGGCCTGCGGGTCGGCTTCTGGCGGTTGAAGCAGGTGCTGGACAAACACGGCATCCGGGCCACGGTGAGCCTGAACGCCTCCGTCTGCCTCAGCTACCCGCAACTGGTGGATGCGAGCCTGAAATCCGGCTGGGAGATACTGGCCCACGGCTTCATCCAGCGGGTGATCAACAAAGAGCCCGACGAACGGGCCGTGATCCGCAAGAGCATCAGCACCATCCGGGAGTTCACCGGCGCCGCCCCACGGGGCTGGATGGGCCCAGGTTTGGCCGAGACCTTCGACACCCCGGACATCCTGGCCGAAGAGGGGATCGAATACATCGCCGACTGGTGCAACGACGACCAGCCCTACCCCATGAAGGTGAAATCGGGCAGCCTGGTGGCCCTCCCCTACACGGTTGAGCTGAACGACATACCCATCTACCTGGTGCAGAACCACCGCTCGCCCGAGCTCTTCGAGCGGGCCAAGGACCAATTCGACACCCTGTACCGGGAGGGAGCCGACAGCGCCCGGGTGATGTGCGTCTCGACCCATCCCTACATCACCGGCGCGGCCCACCGCATCAAGTATTACGACATGATCTTCGAGTACATACGCCAGCACGACGACGTGGTGTTCATGACCGGAAGCGAGATCCTGGACTGGTACACCGAAGAGACGAAATCCCCCTAAATCCCCAAATCCCCCTCGGTCCCCCTTTGCAAAGGGGGATTTTGGGGGATTTCCGCCCACCAACCAAGACAACGGAGAGTAAGCCAAATGCCATTCGAATCAGGAAAGATCCAGACCTACGTGGGCACCGGCGAGAAGGGTTATGCCGGCGACGGCGGCCCGGCGGACCAGGCGCTCTGCACCGAGCCGTTCATGTGCGATTTCGACTCTGCCGGGAACCTCTTCTATTCCGAGTCCCGGAACAACGTCATCCGGCGGGTGGACAAGGCCACCGGCATCGTGACCACCGTGGCCGGGAACGGGGAGGCGGGCTATTCCGGGGACGGCGGCCCGGCCATCCAGGCCACCATGAAGGAACCCTACTCCCTTCAGGTGGACCGGAACAACGGCGACATCTATATCGTTGACCGCCTGAACGCCGTGGTGCGCAGGGTGGACGCGGCCACCGGCGTCATCACCACCGTGGCCGGCACCGGAGAGCAGGGTTACAGCGGCGACGGCGGGCCGGGCGGCCAGGCCATGCTCCGCGAGCCCAACGACTGTTTCCTGGACGGCAGGGGCGGCCTGCTGATCGCCGACATCCAAGACCAGCGGATCCGCCGCCTGGACCTGGCCACCGGCATCATCAGCACCTTCGCGGGGAACGGCGAGAAAGAACGCGCCGGAGACGGCAAACCGGCCCTGGAAGCCAGCATCATGGGCGCCAGGGCCGTCTGCATGGACAGCAAGGGCAACACCTACATCGCCGAACGGGAGGGCAATGGGGTCCGGAAGGTGGACGCCAACGGGATCATGAGCACCGTGGCCGGCAACGGAGAGCGGGGTTACGAAGGAGACGGCGGCCCGGCATTGACCGCCACCTGGGGATCGCCCAAGGCCATCCGGTGCGACGCCCAGGACAACATCGTCGTGGTGGACACCGAGAACCATGCCATCCGGCGCATCGACGCCGTCACCGGGATCGTCACCACCATCGCCGGCGGCCGGTTGGGCGGAGAGGGCGACGGCGGCCCGGCCACCGAAGCCGCCATGGACCGCCCCCACGGCTGTGGCATCGACGCCCAAGGCAACATCTTCGTGGCCGACAGCAACAACCACCGGGTAAGGGTGGTGGGGGTTTAGCCGGTACTTACCGACCTCGCGCACGGGGGAGTCAAATCGTCCCTTCTCTCCCGTGGGGAGAAGGTTAGGATGAGGGGGAATCTGCGAAGTAGAAAACGTCATCAC
>JACZXN010000212.1 GCA_022571575.1 Chloroflexota bacterium
CCCCCACGGCCCGGGCCATGCCCATCTCCGAGCGCCGGGCCGCCGCCAGCATCACGAAGATGAGGAAGATCAGCAGCACGCCGACCATGATGGAGAACAGGCCCATGACGATGAAGATGCTGGTCACGCCGGAGCCGGCCCGGTCGGCCGCGTCCAGGACCCGTTTCTTCACATCCAGAACCCGGAACTCGGCCAGCCCGGCGAACAGGGTGCTGGCCTGACGTTCCACGCCGGCCAGCCCGGCGTCGCTCACTGCGTTCAACACCTCTTCCTGGATGTCTTCATCGGCCAGCACCCCGATGAAATCGTCGGTCAACCGGCTCTCTCTCAGGCCTTGAGCGAGCACGCCCAGGTCCTCGGACATCGTCTGGTTCAAAGAAGGCGCCAGCAGGTCCAGTTGCTCCAGGACTTCTTGGCGGTTGAGCAGGGTCTTGAGCTGTCCGGCGATGGCCCGGTCGACGAAGAGCACCCTCAGCGCATCGGTGACCTCGTCGCTCAACTCGGCGCCGGCGAAAACCCCACCCAGGTTGGAAACGGCCATCGAGTTGATCTGGCCCTCCCGCCCGAACATCTCCTGGGCCCGGTCCAACCGGACCAGCAGTGTCGGTCCCCGGCCCGCCAGTCCGCCGCTGTCCACCACGCCCTGTACCCGGAAAGTCACTTTGGAGCCGGCTACAAAGACCACCAACTCGTCGCCGGGGACGGCGCCCAGTTCATCGGCCGCCTCCTCGTTGATCAGGGCATCATTGGGGGATAAAGTCTCCAGACGGACCTCCTGGCCGCTGGTCAGATGGAAGCGGCCAAACCCGTCCAGCGTTGCGGGGTCCACCCCCGCGATCCGCATCTGCCCCTCGCTCAGGGAGGTCCGGGTGTTCACCGTAGGAGCGAACTCGCCGATGCCTGGGGCCAACCCGTCGATGGTCCCCATACCGGCCACCTGCACTTTCAGCTGCTCGTAGCGTTGGAAGGGGAAGTAGCTGAAGCTGCCGATGGTGTCGGATTCGTCGGCGCGGGCCGAGACGATGATCTGGTCGATGGTGCCCAGGGCGTCGATGGCGTTCTTGCGGATCGAGAAGGTGATGGAATCGCCGGTGCCGAAGGCGGCGGCCATGATCAGGGTGCTCATCATGATGCCCACGATGATGAGAGCGGTCTGGGACTTGCGGCGGGGGATGTTGCGCAATCCCAACTTGAGCATGACCGGGTTGCGCCAGGCCATGAAGGCCACAACGGCGAGCGCCGGCAGGAAAATGGCCAGCAGGACGGCCATTATGGTGTCCATGGAGACGCCGAACAGTTCTTCCATATCTGTCTTGGGTCTTATTGGCCTGGCGTTGGCCCCTTTCGACTAGTTTCTGAGACTAGCTTTTCTGGGCCCGGCCGTTGCCATCGTCGGTGATCTCACCGTCCCGCATGAGAACGATGCGGTGGGCCCGTTTGCCCACCTCCGCCGAGTGGGTCACCAGCACGAAACTCTGGCCGTTCTCGGCGTTTAGGCGGCACATCAGGTCCATGATCTCGCCCGCCGTCTCGCTGTCCAGGTCGCCGGTGGGCTCGTCGGCCCAAACGATGGACGGTTGGTTGACCAGGGCCCGGGCGATGGTCACCCGCTGGCGTTCCCCGCCCGAGAGTTCGCCGGGAAGGTGCGGCGCCCGGTGGCTCAGTCCCACCATGTCCAACATCTCCATGGACCTCTTGCGGGATTCCGCCGGCTTGGTCCCCGACACCAGCAGCGGCAACTCCACGTTCTCCACGGCGGACAGCACGGGAAGCAGGTTGTAGAGCTGGAAGACGAAACCCATGCGGCGGGCCCGGTAGTCGCTGCGTTCATCGTCGGGCAGGTCGTGGAGCACCACCCCGTCGATCACCACCTGACCGGAGTCGATCTCGTCCAGGCCGGAGAGACAGTTCAGCATCGTGGTCTTGCCGCAGCCGCTGGGGCCCATGATGGCGACCATCTCACCGCGTTCCACCGTCAGGTTCACACCCCGCAGGGCGTTCACTTTAACGGTGCCGGTGTCGTAGGTCTTATGGATACCGGTGGCGGTGATTATCGGATCTGGCATCTTTTGGCAGATGAGGGATTTAACCGCCGGGGTTGCCTGCGGTCTACTCACGACCAGTATATCTGAATACAGGGACCACGAGTACGCCGCCAAAGGCGGTTTTTCGGAACGCCGAATCCTGCTTGGTTCTGCTTGGCCCCGCTAGAACGGGCCGTTTATCCTGGCCTTCACCTGCTCCAGCCACCACCACATGCGGCTCCAGACCAAACTTCGTTCCCTATCCACCAGCCTGCGGCCCGCATTCTCCCGCACGGTGGTCACCGCCTGTCCGGCCAGAAAACCCCAGGCGCCCGGCTCACCCTTCATCCAGCCGGCCACCTTGTCCTGGTTGCCCTTGACTACATCCGCCAATATGGGATCGATCACCTCGTTGGTCACCACGAAGATTTCCACCATAAGACGTTATCTAAACTACCGGACCCGGAAAAAGCCTGGCCTGAACGGGCAGCCGGGGACCGGTATCAATCTTAGATTTGGTATCGCCGAGGCGGCTGGTTTCATCCGCCGCCGACGGGACGCACGATCTCCAGTACGTCTCCATCTTTCAACGTCAAACTGGCGAACAACTCTTTCTTGACCACTTCGCCGTTATATCCCACGGCCACGAACTGCAGGTTGAGCCCGAAGGACGCCAGATAGGTCTCCAGGTCCACGCTGGCCTCTATGGGACGAGGTTTTCCATTAACTGTCAGGTTGATCATCTATTCTCACGGCCTCCATTGGACCTGGGGACGAGGGGACCAGGGGGCAGGGGGACGAGGTCTCCCGTCAACCGTCAGGTCAATCATAGCTTCTTTTGGCCTCCCTTTCCCATACCCGCCGGACCGCCGTGAACGCGCCAGGCTTGGCGGATCGCTTCCTTCAATTCAGCGGCGGCGGCCTCCGGGTCTGACGCCGCCAGAATATTGGTGATCACGGCAACCCCGGTTGCACCCGCCTCGATCAATTCGGGTGCGTTCTCCGGGGTGATTCCCCCGATGCCGATCAGCGGCAACCGGCAGGCGCTGGAAACCCGCCGCATCAGGTCCGGCCCGGCCGGTTCCTCACCGGGATGAGAACGAGATGCGTACATGGTGCCCACGATCAGAAAGTCCGCCCCGTCGGCCTCCGCCTGGGACGCCGACGGTGCTGAATGGACCGACCGGCCGATCAGCGCTCCGCTTCCCAGGGTCTTTCGCGCGGCGCTTACCGGCAGTCCGTCCTCTCCCAATTGGACCCCCTGAGCTCCGGCGGCCAGGGCCACGTCGGCCCTTTCGTTGATGATCAACCTCGCCCGCCCGCCGATGGCCTCTGATAGAGACCCGGCCAATTCCAGCAACGCTCCGCCGGGAAGGTCTTTCTCTCTCAATTGCACCAGGTCAACGCCACCCCGGACCGCCTGCGCCACCCGTTCGATCAAGTCGCCCAGGTCGCCGCCGGTCACGGTGCGGTCGGTCACCAAACACAGGCACGGCTTGGGTAGAGCAGCGGTCACTCCGTCTAGCTGCTGGCCGGCACCGGTTGGGGCACGTCGGTGGTGGGGCTGCTGGCGATGGCGTCCCGGCGCACGGAGATACGGCCCGCCAGATAGGCGTTCCGGCCCGCTTCCACGCCCTGCTTGAAGGCCGTGCCCATCAGGGCCGGGTCTTCGGCCTGGGCGATGGCGGTGTTCACCAGCACGGCGTCGGCGCCCATCTCCAGCGCGAGAGCGGCGTCGGAGGGCACGGCCAAGCCGGCGTCCACGATCACCGGGATGTTGGCCTGCTCGATGATGATCTTGATCTCTTCCACGGTGTGGATGCCCTGGCCCGAGCCGATGGCCGAACCCAGGGGCATGACCGTCACGCAGCCCACCTCCTCCAGGTTCTTGGCCAGGGTCGGGTCGGCATGGATGTAGGGCAGGACCTTGAACCCGTCCTTGACCAGAAGGCGGGCGGCCTCCAGGGTGGCGGCGCCGTCGGGGAACAGGTAGCGGGGGTCTGGGATGACCTCCAGTTTCACGAAGTCGGTCTGGCCCACCTCCCGGCCCAACCGGGCGACGAACATGGCCTCTTCAACGGTGGCGCAGCCCGCGGTGTTGGGGAGGATCTGATACTTGTTCCAGTCTATGTAATCCAGCAGGGTCTTGCTGGTGGGGTCGTCCAGGTCCAGGCGGCGGATGGCCACCGTTATCATCTCGGTGCCGGAAGCCTCCACCGCCG
>JACZXN010000213.1 GCA_022571575.1 Chloroflexota bacterium
GCGGTGGTGGGAGCCGATGTTTGAAGAACACCACTTCGGAATACCATTCCGGTTTTGTTTTCCTCCTCGCTCTATCTACGCTGTTGCTTGCCGCCCTGGCTCAACGTTGACCGGCTTCGCCCGGACCGCCAGGGAAAAATGGTGTTAATCGTGTGTGCGATTGCCAACTCTGGCATGATGGTCGAGTAAAAAGGTAGTGAGAACTACCGCACTTTCCCAACTTAGCGGTCCAATGGCGCCACCCGCAGCCCGGATAATGAGCTGCTTACCCCAGTTGGCTAACTTAGTCGAACCGGGAGGTTGGAAACCATGACTTCTTCAGAATATGGGACTGGTGATTACGGGACCGGCCGCACCGAGGCATACATGAGTACAGGGGCCGAAGGGCAGAGAGACACCGGCCCGAATGCCGCCGCGGTCGATCCCATGAATACCCTGGAACGGGTTGCCCACCTGGTGAGGAACTGCACCGATTGTCCCTTGTCCAGGGGCCGCACCAACGCGGTGCCGGGGGAAGGGAATCCCCATGCCGAAGTTATGTTCATCGGCGAAGGCCCCGGTTTTCAAGAAGACCGTTTGGGACGTCCATTTGTCGGACCCGCCGGGAAATTGTTGGACGGTCTGCTCGCGTCCATGGGCGTGGTCCGGGAAGATGTGTTCATCGCCAACATGGTCAAATGCCGGCCTCCCGACAACCGGGACCCGGCCCCCGCGGAATTGGCTGCCTGCACCAAATACCTGGACCGGCAGATAGAGTTGGTCAACCCAAAACTGATCGTCACGTTGGGCCGGTTCGCCTTCGGGCGGTATTTCCCCGGCGAGGGCATCACCAAGGCCCGGGGAAAACTCAGAGAGAAAGACGGGCGCATGATCTTTCCCGTGCTTCATCCGGCGGCGGTGTTGCGCCGGGAAGAGCTAAGGCCCACAATGATAGAAGACTTCAAAGCGATTTCGGAGATATTGGAAGGCGGAACCGAGGATACGGGCAGGGAGCCGGAGGGCATGGCGCCCCAGGCCCCACAACCAGCCCAGTTGTCCTTCGTCGACCCCCAAGGTCTCGCAGCCGTTCCCGCGGCGCTAGCCGAGACACCCACCGTCAACGTGGAAGAAGCAACCCGGCCCGAACAGTTGACCCTGTTCTGATAACCGGCCGGTAAACTAATTCTAGGAACGATTAACACGGTGACATCTCCGCTACGCATCATTCCCCTGGGGGGCCTCGGGGAGATTGGCAAGAACATGTTGGCCCTGGAGTACGAGGACGACATCATAGTCGTCGATTGCGGGGTCCAATTCCCCGAAGAAGGAATGTTTGGGGTGGACCTGATCATCCCCGACATTTCCTACCTGATGGAGCGGGCCGACAAGGTCCGCGCCATCCTCATCACCCACGGCCACGAAGACCACATCGGAGCATTGCCCTTCATCCTGCCGAAATTGCAGGTCCCGGTCTATGCGCCGCGCCTGGCCCACGGCCTGATCACCGCCAAGTTGAAGGAGCGGCGGGCGGCCCGCGGCGCCGACATACGGACCATCGAACCCGGCGTGATTCACCACATCGGCGAAAGCTTTGAGGTGTCCTGGTTCCGGGTGTGCCACAGCATCCCCGACGCCATGGGCATCGCCATCGGGACCCCGGTGGGCACCGTGATCCACACCGGAGACTTCAAGATCGACCACACACCGGTGGACGGGCGCATCTTTGACCTGCCCGCCTTGGCCCACTATGGGGATGACGGCGTTCTGCTGCTGCTCTCCGACTCCACCTACGCGGAAGTGCCGGGGTACACCACCTCGGAGCGGGTGGTGGGGGAGGCCCTTGACCGGGCCATCGGCGAAGCGGAAGGCCGGGTGATGGTGGCCACCTTTGCCTCGTTGGTCTCCAGGGTCCAGCAGGTGGTGGACGCCGCCGAGAAACACGGCCGTAAAGTCAGTATCGTGGGCCGGAGCATGGTGGACACGGTGAAAGTGGCCACTGAACTTGGCTATCTGACCGTGCCGCCGGGAATACTGGTGTCCCTGGCCGAGATCAGGAAGTTGCCCCCGGAAAAAGTGGTCCTGATGACCACCGGCAGCCAGGGCGAGCCCACCTCGGCTCTGGTGCGCATCGCCAAACAGGAACACCGCGATGTCAGCATCATGGCCGGAGACACGGTGATCATCTCCGCCACTCCCATCCCCGGCAACGAACTGCCGGTCAGCCGCACCATAGACAACCTGCTGCGCCAGGGAGCCAAGGTGCTCTACGACCGCATCGCCACGGTCCACGTTCACGGTCACGCCAGCCAGGAGGAACTCAAGCTGGTGCTGCGCCTGGTGCGGCCCCGTTACTTCGTGCCGGTGCACGGGGAATACCGGCATCTGAACGCCCACGCCCAACTGGCCTGGGACCTGGACGTGGCCAAGGACGGGATCTTCGTCATGGAGGACGGCGACGTGCTGGAACTGTCGGAAAGCGGCGCAAAGATGGATGGCCGCGTCTCCGCCGGGCCCATCTACGTGGACGGCCTGACCACCCGGGACACCCAGAGCCCGGTGCTCAGCCAGCGGCGCAGCCTCTCCAAGGACGGAGTGGTGGTGCTGGTGGTGACCATGGACAAGAAGAACGGCGGCCTGGTGGGCGAGCCCGTGGCCGTGGCCAGCGGGTTCCTGGACGAATCGGAGACGGGCACCCTATTTGAAGAATTGAGCGCTGCCATAGCCAAGGATCTGAACGCCAGCGACATCCGCCACGAGGAGATCGACGGATTAAAGGCGAAAGTCAGGGAAACTGCCCGTAGCTTCATAGCTAGGGCCGCACGCCGTTCGCCTATGATAATTCCAGTGGTTTTGGAGGTTTAGTCCAGCCACTCGCCGGAAACCGGCCATAGTAACTGCCACTGGAGGGATTGAGTGGCCAGTTCAATTGGGAGGAAGCGGCGTAATACCGCTTCGCCATCGATCAAGGACCTTATCCAAGGAACCCCCGGGTCGCTGATAGACGCCCTGGCCATATTGGCTATCGGTCTGTCCGCGGGCCTCTATCTTGGTTTCTCCAGTGACGCGCGGGAATGGGCCGTGGAAGCCCTGGGATACGGCTGGGTCCCCGTGGGCCTTTGGGTTGCCGTAACCCTAGCCACACTCCGCTACAACCGCCGCGTCCTGTTCTCCCACTGGCGCCACTGGACCGTCGCCGCTGCCCTGGCCGCCATGTCCATCGGCGTCCTCTCCACCATATTTCCCCCGGACGGCGCCCTGGAAGACGTCAGTCTCGGCGGCCGGTGGGGCGGTGTCCTGGGCGGCGCCCCGGCCATACTGGCCGCTCCCAAGATCGTGGGCATGGCGTTGATCGTCCCCCTTATCATCAGGCCCAAGCTGGCCGGCAGGTTCTATCTCCGGTACGCCAGAAGGGGCTTATTCGGCGTTCAGCTGGGGTTTATCTATCTCTTCATCGGCGCCCAACAGACCGCCCGTTTCCTGGACCGGAGATACCGGATCTTGCGCTACGGCATGCACCGCCAGTTTCCCGGTAGGAGTCTGCTGAAGATGTTGGTCCTTGGCCCGTCCAAGGCCCCAGTGCGCACCCGGGCCTATCAGGGGGACGCGGAGAGCTCCCCCGGCCTTGATGTCCGCCCGGAACCGGATGGGGGCTTGGAGCCGGAGGGTCCGGACGGCGGGAATGAAGACGAATGGGAGATGCCCAACTCAGCGCTGATCCCCACCTGGGACGCCAAAGAGCCGCCCCCGCGAAAAGGGTCCACTCTGGTCCGGTCAACCCGTCCCGGAAAAGGCGGCAAGGTGGGCTGGCAGATACCATCAGTGGACCTGCTGTCCCCGCCGGACCCCCATCATGCCCCGGAAGCCGCTCTTCAAGAGATGGCCCGGCTGGTGGAGACCACCCTGGGCGACCACGGCGTCAGGGTCGAGGTCACCGACGTGAAGGCCGGTCCCAGGATCGTGCGCTTCGGACTGGTCCCCGGCTGGGTGCCCAAGAGGGGAATTTCGGGCCGTGGCGCCATCGGCCTGGACAAGGACGACTCCGACCCGTCGGCCCTCGAACGCAGCCGGGTCAAGGTCCAGAGCATATTGATCCGGGAGAAGGACATGGCCCTGGCCCTGAAGACGCCGTATCTGAGGATCGAGGCGCCGGTGCCCGGCGAGGCGCTGGTGGGTCTGGAAGTGCCCAGCCCCTCGCCGAGCAAGGTACACCTTCGGGAGGTCTTGGAAACCCCGGCCTTCACCA
>JACZXN010000214.1 GCA_022571575.1 Chloroflexota bacterium
GGCCTTGCCCCATTTTCGGAAGGTGGGCAACATGGTCGCCGGCGCGGCCTTCGTGCGGCTGTTCTTCTCCAACTTCGTGACCCTGGGCGTCACCGCCGGCATCTCTCACGGCATTCTGACCGTGCTGCCGGTGATGGTGCTGCTGTATTACCTTTCCTGGCTCTACCGCTCCCGGCAAAAAGACGGAAATCACGATGGCCTGGAAATCTGGGAACAGGGCGTGGCGCGGATTTACCTGTATCTGCCCGCGATTCTGGCCGTGGCCCTGATCCGCTTCGAGGCCGGGCGCGTGGTGGCGGTGGTGGGCTGGGCCATTCTCGGACTGGCGCTGCTCTACCTGGGCCACCGGCTCAAGAACCGGGACCTGCTCTGGCAGAGCTATGGGATCGCCATTTTGACCTTCATCCGCAGTTGGGCCACCAACTTCTACATTCCTGATTACCTGGCCGGTGTCTTCAGCCCCCCCGTGACCGGCGGCATCGTGGTGGCCTGCTTCTTCGCTTCCCAATTGATTTCCCCCCGCCCAGGTCATCGAACCGCGCCCCAAGCCCCACCCGGGGGCGCCGATGCCGGGGCGGGCCAGCAAAGCGCCTGGGAGGCCATCCCTCCTCCCGCAAAAGCCGGCTTCCTGCAACGGATGCTCTCAGGCTTCCATTTCAACGCCAGGAGCATTTTCTCCCTGTTTGGCAGCACCCTGCTGGCCATTCTGCTTTTCTACGAGATATCCGGCAAGGTGTTGACCGTGGCCTGGGGCGTCGAGGCGTTGGTGTTGCTGATGGCGGGATTCGCGCTGAAGGAGCGCGTGCTCCGGCTGACCGGCCTGTTCCTGTTCCTGGGCTGCATCCTCAAGCTGTTCCTGTTCGATCTTGCGGAGTTGGAAACCCCGTTCCGCATCCTCTCCTTCGTGCTGCTGGGGCTGCTGATGATCGGGGTATCGTGGATCTACACGCGCTTTCGCGAACAGATTCAGCAATTTATTTAAGCGGCGGAGACTCCTCTGATGATGCGAAAACGGCTTGGGTTGTTGCTGGTGGTTGCCTCGCTGGCGGCCGGCGGCGGCGCGGTGATGTTGGGAACTCGCAACCCGGTGGTGGGTCCGGCCACCGTGCTGGAAATCTGGTCCGACGTGTTGCAGGACACCCAGGAGGTCGGGTTTCGCGTGACCCGGGTCTCCGCCGCGGAGGAAATGGCCCTGGGCAAAAAGCTCGCGGCGGCCTTCGCGATGGATGAAAACCGGGGGGTGGATTTGGCAGCGGCGCGGGCCTATGTGCGGGCGGTGGGAAAACGCCTGCTGCCCCATGTCAACCGCAAGGATATCCAATACAGTTTTCATCTCGTCGACTCCCCGCAGATCAACGCCTTCGCCCTGCCCGGCGGACAGATTTTTATCCTCACCGGGATGCTCGATTTTCTGGAAACCGAGGCGGAACTGGCGGTGGTGCTGGGTCATGAGATTTCCCATGTGGATCTGCGGCACTGCATCGAACGTTTCCAGTTGATCCATCTTGGCTCCAGGCTGGGCATGGAGCAAGTGGGCGTCGCGGTGGAGGTCGTTCGGCGGATGTTGACAAAGGCCTACTCTCAATTCCAGGAACTGGAGGCCGACCAGCAGGGGGTGCGCCTTGGGGTGCAGGCAGGATATACTCCCCGGGCCGGCGCCAGGGTCTTCCAGCGCCTGGGTGAAAAATTCCGCAGCCGCACACCCGAAACAGCGCAAACCCCCATTGGCGGCCTGACCCGGCTGGCGGGAGAAGTGCTGGTGTCCTATTTCCGCTCCCATCCGGAATCCGGCGAGCGCGTTGGCCGCCTCACCCAATTGGGTTCGCGCTATGCAAAACAGATCGAAGGCGGCACGTTTTACGAGGGAAGGGAAAACCATTCGCAACGCATCCCCAGCAGCCGCCAGAAATTTCCGGGTGAAACCCGAAAATTCCGATCCTCCACCTCGCCCGAAAAATACACTTTTGGCGCACTGCCCGCACGCTTGGGTTCCTTTCGCCAGCGGCGCTTGAGCACCCGGCGTTCCCGCCGGCCGAGACCGTGGCTTTCCACCACGCGCAATACCGAGCGGTTCTCCCTCAATGTGCTGGGCCGGGGCAAGCGCCGGTATTTCGAAATCCAGGCGGGTGAAGAAGTAGAGGTGGAGGCGCTGGACGTCAGCAAGGCCGGCCAGCCGGGCGGACACAAGACCATCGGCCTGAAGGACTGGCGCCGGGTGGAGGTCAACACCGAAGGGCAGTCCAGGGCCTTCGGCGATGCGCTGGCTTTCCTGAATCAAGGGGGTATACCCTCAAGGCTCCCGGCGTCATACCGCGAGGCTTTAACGGCGGCGGTTATTTTTTCGGGGAAACGGGTTTGGGCCGGGCCAATGTCGGATGGGGTTCATCGTCGGCGGTGATGACGATCCAGGGGAGGTTCGATGTTCGAAGTCATCGGATTTTTTGTAGTAATCCAATTGGGGGCGTTCGTTTTTTTCGTAGTGATGGTGTTCAAGGTCTTCAAGCATTCCAGGCAGATCGAACAGCAAACCAGGAACATTTCCTACCTGCTGGAGCTGGTGGATGCCCTGGAGTCGAAGCGGGCGGGGGAACCCGCTCCCCGCGAAGCCGCCGCCGCGCAGCCCGCGGCCCCCCAAATGGTGGAACCGGCGGCCTCTTTTCCTCCCCCGCCCACAACCCCCGAGCCACATCCGCTCCAGCCGTCTGCGCCGGAGCCGCCCACGGCTCCATCTCCCACGGAGCCACCGCCCAGCCGGGCCGAGACACCGTCCGCCCCTCCTCCACGGCCTGCAAAGCCGCCTCAACCTGGACTGCTGAGCAGGATGTTCGCCAAAATCCGCCAGCAATTGAAGGATGAGGATTTCGAGGCCTTGCTGGGCGGCAGTTGGCTCAACAAAATCGGGGTGTTGGTGCTGGTGGTGGGCGTGGCCCTGTTCCTGGGCTACTCCTGGGGCTACCTGGAGGCCTTTCCAACGTTGGCGCCCTATCTGCGCTCGGGCGCGGGTCTGCTGATCGGGATGCTGCTGCTGGGGGCCGGTTTGTTTTTCGAACGCCGGGAGCGCTATGGGATGTTCGCCCGCGGAATCATCGGCGGCGGTTGGGCGGTGGTGTATTTCACCGTTTACGCCATGCATGCCATCGAGGCCGCCAAGATCGTCTTCAACCCGTTCGTGGCCTCGGCGTTGTTGTTGGCCGTGGCCGCGGCCATGATCGCCCACGCCATCCGTTATCGCTCCGAGGGGGCGGTGATGGTCTCGTTTTTCGTCGCCTACGTCACCCTGCTGCTGAGCCCGGAGACCCAGTTCGCCCTGTTGTCCTCGGTGCCTCTCACGGGGGTCTTGGCGGTGGTTTCATATCGCATGTCCTGGTCACTGATGCCGGTCACCGGGCTGGCGCTGTCCTATCTGGCCTATCTGGTGCAATTGAGGGGAGGCGATACCAAAGGCATCCTGGATCCCGATTTCATCGTCGCCCAGTCGGTGCTGTTGGCCTATTGGCTGATGTTCGAGGCGCTGGATTTGCTGTTGGTGAAAAAAGCCCCGCACACCGCCCACCTGACCCGGACCGTGTCTCCACTCAACACGGTGGCCTTTTTGTTCACCTCCCTGTTGATCTGGAACGCGGCGGACCCCCATATGCTGCACTGGTTCTTCGGCGGGGGGGCGGTGCTCTTCCTGGGCAGCACGCTGCTGCGCGCCCGCTTCTGTCCCCCCTCGCGCCTCGAATCCATGCCCGGGGGGGTGATCCGAACCTTGTCCGGGGGCTATCCGTTCAGCGTGACCGTGGCCGTGCTGCTGGCCGTCTTCGGCCTGTTCTCCAATTTCGCATTGGAATCGGTAATCTTGCTTGTCTCGTTGCTGATGCTGGGCGAGGTGGTGTTGCTGAACGGTCTTTTCCTGCGGGAACCTTATCTGAGGGCGCTGAGCGGCGGGGTGTTCATCCTGACCCTGGTCATGCTGACGATGTCGTTGTTGCTGAAAATTGATCCGCCCTTGTACACCATCCACGCACTGGGGCGGATTTGGCACGACTGGACGCCGGTGGCCCTGTTGGCGGCGTTGGTGCTTTACCTGAACCGCTGGGCGGCCCGCAACGCGCGCGAGCGGTGGGATCGCGCGTTGCTGGGCGGATTCAGCCATGCCGCGTGGGTGATCCTGGCCATCGTGCTGGCCCTGGAGGTTCCCAGCGGCTACCTGGGGGCCGCCTGGCT
>JACZXN010000215.1 GCA_022571575.1 Chloroflexota bacterium
GGTGTGGGCGGAATACCGCACTCGTAGGTGGTCAACTTGGCTTCGGAGTAACGGCGGGCGGAGAGGAATCTGGATGCGGAAAACATGCCGCCGATGGCCAGGGTGGCGACCACCGCGGACAATGCTACCGCGGTCCAGTTTTGCGTGAATATTTCGACGCTAAATGTTTCGAGTGTCATCGTAGGGGGAGAAGACAGACCTCCGCAGGTTCGATAAGGCGCCTGTGGGTCGACTAAAGCGGACTCGATTTATGCCTAAAATATACCATCGCCAGGCGAATAGTGTCAACGAAATCCGACGCCTAGCCAACGAGAAAATCAGTCATGTTCAAGCGCCCTAAGTTGGGTCGACGAGATATCCTCACGGAACTGGTCTTCAGGAAGGTCTATGAACAGGCCCTCGAATCCCTGTGGCGCTGGCACGTCTTTCAGGGTCTTGAACGTTCCGTCATCCTCCCGGCCCGCCACCAAAAACCTGGTCCCGGCGGCCAGCATCTCGGCAAGGGCGACCATCATAGCGCTGGAATCGCCGCCGTAATACTGGGGGGCTACCAGGCGGATGGCGGTGTCCCAGCCGACAACGAAGGTCCGGCCTGGGAATAGCCTGGCTTTCTTGAAGAAGGTCTCGGCCCTGGTGAGGACCGCTGTTTCATCGGCCTTGAATTGGGCCAACCTCTTCAGGATCTCGGCCTCTTCCAGGGCTGGCTTGTCCACGTTCGTCACCGAAAGCTCGAATCCCACTTCGCACCCAGCCAGCTTAGACGCGGCTTGGGCGAGGCCGCGGTGACCCAGGTGCAACGGACTGAACGATCCCGGAAGAAGTGCGCCGGGGGCTGCTCCTTCCACAACCATTGACCCGCCTCGGACAACAACCCAGGCGGCTTCACCGGAGAGTAGTTGGGCCAGCGGCGTTTCGTGCTCTGTCTTCTCGATTTGAAGTGTGTCGCCGGGGGTTAGACCCAAGTCGAGGTCCGATTCCAGTCCCGAGAGCAGCATCAGTGCGTGCACCAGGAGCCGGCTGACCACTTCTTCCTCGCCGGCCCGGTCGCGCAGACCTTTATGCAGGTTCAAGGAGTACAGGGTGTTGCCGTTCTGGTCCCAGGCCGAGACGTAAGCCCGGTGCTCGCCGCGTTTTGGCCGGTCGGTGGCGATGGCCGCGGCGCAAGCCAGCCCCACCGGAGGCGAGTCGTCTTCGAGCTGGGACTTGGCCTCGCGGTAGGCGGCCCTGGCCATGTCCTTGGCGGTCTGGGCCGACGCCGATTGCTCCGGCTCAAACCCCAAGAAGGAGTTCATCGACTCACGGCCGTAGGGCACCCGGGCTTCCAGGATGGTCCGGGAGGCGCCGGCCACGCCCAAAAGCCAGGCCACTGCCTGGGCGCCGGCCCCCGACACTGCCACGACAGCCTTGTGCGGCGTGGCGTGAATCTTTTCTATATATGGGCGGGTTTCTTCCATGTTTTATTGGTTCTTCTCTCCCTCTTCCTAGCCCTCTCCCGTGCGAGGGAGAAGGGACTACGTTCTCCCTTATGTTTTTGGTTGCCAAGGGGTGTGGCTGATTTTATCCATAGTAGCCCTGGACGTTGCGATCTCAGACGACTGTTTGCTCTCCCAGCCTGCTAGCCACTCTGGGGGCAGCTTCCGGCGGGCGTCCCGCCACCAGAGGGGTTGGCCTTCGGACAGGGTCTTGCCGTCGACCACGTCGGCCAGGAAACAGGTCATGTCGCCGCCGTCCATGGCGTTGATCACCCGGCAGTCCAGATAACCGAAGCAGTCGGTCAGCAGCGGGCTGCCCGACGCCCCCGTGGTCATCTCCACATCCGCCAGCTTGTCCCGGTCGCGGCCGGACACCAGCCCGAAATCGCCGATCAGGTCCAACTGGTCCGGCCGGAGGAAGTTCAGGGCGAAGGCCCCGCCGGCCAGGACCATGTCATGACTGAGATTGGTCTTATAAAGCTGGACGGTCACCCTGGGGTGGTCGGGGACAATCGAGGCCGCGGCGATGGCCACCGCTATCTGCACGTTGTCCCGGCCCTGCCAATTACTGGTGACCGCCGCCAATGGCGACCAGAGATTCCCCATGATCGGTGCGATATCGGCGTAGTCCATGTTGCTCTTCCCAGGCTCACTCCTGCCTCTCTCCGGCCTGGGGAGTGTAGCACCCCAATTTGTGGACCACCAGCCGGGAGCGGGCCACCAGTCTGGGGAGTGGTCCTCGGCGTCGCCGCCAGGTTACCAGTCAGGAGAATGGTCTTCGGCGTCGTTATTGGTCAACCGGCGTTGGTTCCCGCCGTCTTCGTCCATGATGAAGATCTCGCCCGGTCCGTAGAGATGGGACACGAACGCCATCTGGTCGCCGTCCGGAGACCAGACCGGGTCCAGGTCGTCGGCCCCGTTGGTGGTCAGGCGGAGTTGCTTGGACCCGTCCCATTTCATGATGTAGATCTCGCCATTGCCGTCCCGGAAGGACACGAAGGCGATGGTGTCGCTGTCGGGGGACCAGGCCGGGTCCAGGTCGCCGTCCTGGTGCTGGGTCAACCGCGTCAGTTCCACGTCGTCCTGCCAGGTGCCGTCCTTCAGGCGGCTGGCCAGGTAGAGGTCCGAATTTCCATCGGTGCGGCGGACGAAAACGATATGCTTGCCGTTGGGGGACCAGGCCGGGGCGGAGTCGTCTTCGTTGGTCAGGTGGACCAGATTCACGCCGTCGGGATTGCGCAGCCACAGTCCCCGTTCCTCGGGGGACCCGGCCCGGACAAAGGCCAGCCACTCGCCGTCGGGGGACCAATCGCCCAAGCGGTCGTCGGCCGGTTTGCCGGTGATCCGAGTGGGGCGGCCACCCTCGGCGGCCATCAGATAGACTTCGGCGTTGCCGTCCTGATTGGAGATGAAGGCCAGCTTCTCCCCATCGGGAGACCAGAGGGGCGCGTCGTCGTCGCCGGGAATGTTGGTCAACCGGTTGATGACCTCGCCCTTCCGGTCCACCACGTTTATCTCCAGATCGCCGGCCTCATCGGAGACGTAGGCCACCCACTTGCCATCGGGCGACCAAACCGGATTGAAATCGCGGCTGCGATTGTCGGTCAGCGGCCTGGACTCGCCCGATTTGGGGTCGATGACGTAGATCTCGGCGTCGCCGTCCACCTCGGACACAAAGGTGATCTCATCGCCGCTGGAGGAACCGCAGCCGATGATCAACGCCATCAGGGCCAAGGTGAGGATTCTTGCCGGTAGGCTATTTCTCAATCCGCCCATCCCACGCAACCGTGATACATCTGGCACACCCGAGGCTTGAAGCGCCAAAAAAAACTTCATTGGCGCACCCCGCGCGTGAGAGATTATAGCCAAATCTCCCCATGGGTTGGGCTGGGGGAAGGAGCCGGATTGGAGGGGAAACCGGTCTGGGCCAACCGCGGGAACCGAAAGCGGGCCGGAGCCCCTTGACACCGGGACACGCCTTAACTAGCATCTGCCCAACCCGCGGGGACCCCGCGCCCACACCCGACATAGAGCGAGGTAGGTCATGAAAGTCTTACTTGGAGCCGATCTGATCGACGGCACCGGAGGACCGGTGCTGAAAGACTCGGCCATCCTGATCGACGGCGAACGTATCAAAGAGGTGGGCCCCAGGGCGGCGGTCACCCTGCCGCCGGGCACGGAAGAGATCGACCTGCGCGGCCTCACCCTCCTGCCCGGCCTGATCGACACCCATGACCACCTGTCCAGCAAGAATTACACCATGGTCAGCCGGTGGGAGATCGAGGAACCAACCTCCATGAGACACATCAGGACCGCCAAGGCCATCGAGGCCTCCCTGGAGGCGGGCTACACCTGCATCCGAGACGCCGGCGGGCTGGACGCCGGGTTCAAGTACGCCGTGGAAGAGGGACTGATCAACGGCCCCAGGCTGCTAACCGCCGTCAACATCATCTCCCCCACCGGGGGCATCGGCGACCGGGTCGCGCCCTCCGGCCATCGGAACCCGTTCAACACCGACCCCATGAGCCCATCGGGGGTGGCCAATGGACCGGAGGCCGTCCGGGCCATCGTCCGGGAGATCGTCCGGGTGGGGGCCGACGTGATCAAGTTCGCCACCACCGGCGGCGCCAGTTCCCGCCAGGGCCACGGCCCCATGGACATCGCCTTCGGACCCGACGAGGTGAAGGCACTGGTGGACGAGGCCCGTTCCCAGGAGAAGTACACCCTGTGCCAC
>JACZXN010000216.1 GCA_022571575.1 Chloroflexota bacterium
GTTTCATCCTCTGCGATGAAGACTTGGCCCGGAAGGTGGACTTCGCCGTGTTCCCGTTCACCCAGGGAGGGCCGCTGATGCAAGCCATCGCCGGCAAGGCGGTCTGCTTCGGCTTGGCGCTCAAGCCCGAGTTCTCCCGCTACGCCCATCAGGTGGTGGCCAACTGCAAGACCCTGGCGGCGGAACTCTCCGAGGCCGGCATGAGGCTGGTTTCCGGGGGCACCGACAACCATATGGTGCTGGTGGACGTGACACCTCTGGGCATCACTGGACAGCAGGCCGAGCGGGCCCTTGAGAAAGTGGGCATCATCGCCAATAAGAACGCCATACCCTACGACCCCAAGCCGCCCAGGGTGACCAGCGGACTGCGCCTGGGTACGCCTGCAATCACCAGCCGGGGCATGGCCGAAGCGGAAGTTAAACAGGTGGCGGCCATGCTGACCAAGGTGTTGGCCGACTTGGAAGACAAAGAAACCCACGCCAAAGTGTCTGCCGAGGTCAAGAAGCTGACCTCCCGCTTCACCGTTCCAGGCATCGATTGCTAGTTGAGCCTGGCAAGGCCCGATGCTATAATTCAGAGGAATTCTTGATCCTTGAAATCCGCGATAACATTGCGGGTAATCTCACGAGGGGTTTTATTTGCGCCATTACGAGCTTTTAGTAGTTCTTAGTCCGATGCTTAACCAGGATGAGGTCACCGAGACCTGGGACCGGATTAAGGGGTTTATCACCACCCGGAACGCCGACATCAGTCACGAAGAGCAATGGGGGACCCGCCGTTTGGCTTACCCGATCCGAAAAGGCCAGCAGCGCTTCCTCGAAGGCAGCTATCATCTGACGCGGTTCGCCACCGAGCAGTCATTCAATCGCGAACTGGAGAACTTCCTTAAAGTAGATGACGAGGTGATTCGCTCTCTGGTAACCGTGACCCTCCCTGAAGAGGAACTTGCAGCTCAGGCGGCTGCCGCTGCCCGGGCCATTCGGACTCCTCCTCCCAGGCCCGCCCCCGTGGGACCGGACGGCGCACCCGTGGCGCCGGCGTCAGGCGAAGGAGAAGCCCCGGCCCCGGCCGCTGAGGCCGCCGCCGAGGCCGATGTTGCTACTCCGGTGGCGGAGAGTGAAGCACCTGCCGCCGATGACGCTCCGGAATCCCCGCAGGCCACGGCCGAGGAAGAAGCGCCGGCGGTAGATGCAGAGCCGGAACCAAAAACTGAAGAAACCGAAGAGCCGGCCCCAGCGGAAGAACCGGAACCGGCCACTGAACCGGAACCGGACTCTGAAGCAGAGCCTGAAGAAATCCCTGAAGAAGACTCTGACGTAGACCCTGAAGAAGAGAGTGAGCCCGCTGCCACTGAGGACAGCGATAGCCCGGAAGATGAGCCGGAAGAACCGGCCGGCGAACCGGACGAAAGCGAGAAGTAGAGAGGGTAGACGTGAATAAGATCATCGTCATCGGGCATCTGGGAAGGGACCCAGAGATGCGCTACACGCCCAACGGTCAAGCGGTAACCTCGTTCAGCGTGGCCTCCAGCCGCCGGTACACCACCAGTTCCGGAGAACAAAGAGAAGAAACGGAGTGGTTCAACGTCAGCGCCTGGGGAAAGCTGGGCGAAACGTGTAACCAATACCTGGCCAAAGGCCGGCAGGTCTACGTGGAAGGCCGCCTGAGCAGCCGCACCTATGAGGGGCGCGACGGCCAGACCCGGACCTCCCTTGACATCGCCTTAACCGACGTCCAGTTCCTGGGCGGCCGGGGTGGAGATGGAGATGGGACCGCTTCCGCGGCTCCCTACGAGGCGGAACCCGGCGCCATGGCCGACGAAGGCGCGGGTCTTGACCCGGTAGACGACCTGCCGTTTTAGTCTGGATATCCAAACCAAAAGGACATGAACCAGAATGACCACTGAAGCCCCTAGAGCACCAGCCGGAGCGCCATCCGGACCACCGCCCAGATTTGGAGGCGGCGGAGGAGGCCGGCCGGGTGGAAGACCAGGCGGAGGACCGGGCGGAAGGCCGGGTGGGCGTCCCCGGGGCCGCTTTGTGCGGCGTCGCAAGGTCTGCGCCTTCTGCGTAGAGCACGTGGAGCACATCGACTACAAGGAAATCGACAAGATTCGGCGGTTCGTTTCGGAGCGGGCCAAGATCGAACCTCGCCGCCGCACCGGTGTCTGCGCCAAGCATCAGCGGGCCCTCAGGACTGCGATCCAACGGGCCAGACAGATCGCTTTGGTGCCCTTCGTGGCTTACCACGCTTATTCCGGCGGCACCCGCCGCTGAGCGGGGCCGGCCAACAGCATCCAGCATTCGATGACGGGCGGCGCAGGCGATTCGCCACGCCGCCAGACCCCTCCCCGCTTACACCCCAATCCGTCGAGGTTACCCAATGCCATTTCCCTGGCTCCGATGGTTCGGCTCTGCAGAAAAGGGCAGAGGCGGCCGCCGCCGCAGCATGCGGGCCCAGCGGCGAGATCACGGAGAAGATGACACTCCGCAGGTAGATCCAAAGGTTTTGGCCGAGCGGCGGCAACGCCGGGTCGGCATCGGAATCGGCGCCGCCTTTCTATTCGTCATATTGGGTGTGGTCGCCTTCGGTTACTATCAGGAATTCTACAAACCGCCCCGGGTCTGGGCCGGTTCGGTTAGGAACATCGAATTCTCGATGGGCGACCTGGTCGAACGCATCCGCGTGTTGCAGGGCGTCAACCGCTACCAGGGCGGCCGGGTGAATCTCAGCACCGTCCCCTTCGAGTATCTTCAGGACCTGATCAACGCGGAGATACTTCGTCAGCAAGCCCCCACTCTGGGAATCAACGTCACGGCCGAAGACGTGGAACGGGCACTCCGGCGGCAATTCCTCCCCACGGCGGCGCCGGGACAGGAGACCGACCCAGGCCAGTTGGAACGGGAATTTCGAGATAACTATCTTGCTTACCTGACCGCCACCGGCCTCTCGGACGGAGCCTACCGGGTGATTGTCGAAGAACAACTTTCGGAGAGGGGCCTGGCCGTGCTGCTGTCCCGGGACATTGAAATCCCGCAACAGCAGATGGAGATTCAATGGATCCAGATTGCGCTGGATAGTGATTTCTTGCCCAACGATATTGTCCTGCGTTTGGAGAACGAGGATTTCACCAGGGTCGCCCAGGAACTGAATGTCCCCAGCGGGTACGCCGGGGCCGGCGGGTACGTTGGCTGGGTGCCCAGGGGCGCATTTCCCGATTTTGACGACACCATCTTCGGCAACGAAGAGGAAGAGATCGATGCGCTGACCCCCGGCGCCTTCAGCGATCCCATATTCACCAATGACGGATTCTTCATAGTCAAGGTCATCTCCGGCCCCGAAGAGCGGGAATTGGAGAACTTGATGTTCTTAAAATTGACCATCGAATTGGTGGAAAAGTGGCAGCGGGACGAACTTACCTCCGGGACCGGCGAGGGGTTCGTGCGGATGAATTTCAACAGTAGATTGTACGAATGGGTCACCGATCAGGTGTTCATCTCCGCTCCGCGGGTGGACCGGCCGGACCCGAACCCAGGTCAGATCCTGCCGGGGTTGAACCTGCCAGGGCCGGGCCGGTAAGCGCCGATGACGCGGTCCTCCGGCGTTCTTCCTGCGATTCCCGCCGTGATCAATGTCGGCCTGCTGGGGATGGGCGTGGTGGGCACGGGAGTGGCCGCCACCCTGCTCCGTAAGGACGCGCCCCTCTCCGACGTGATCGGCCACCCCGTGAAACTCAAGAAGGCCTTGGTCCGAGACCTTTCCCGTCCCAGGGACATCGATCTGCCGCCCGGTTTATTGACCGCCAACGCGGAAGATATCCTGGCCGATCCGGACATCCATATCCTGGTGGAGCTTATGGGGGGGACGGACCCGGCGGAAGCCTACCTGAAACAGGGCCTATCCGCCGGCAAACACGTCGTCACCGCCAATAAAGAGGTGATGGCGAAATCGGGGCAGGAGTTGTTGACCCTGGCGCGGGAGAACGGCGCCAATCTGTTGTTTGAGGCCAGTGTCGGCGGCGGCATACCCATCCTCGGTTGCTTGATGAATGAACTGGCGGCCAACGACATCCGTTCCATCCGCAGCATCATCAACGGCACGACCAACTACATCCTGACCCGCATGGCCAACGAGGGGGCCAGCTTTCAACAGGCCCTTGGCGAGGCCCAGGAACGGGGCTATGCCGAAGCCGACCCCACCA
>JACZXN010000217.1 GCA_022571575.1 Chloroflexota bacterium
AACCACCCTGCTGAACTGTCTGTCCGGCCTGGACGAGATCGACTCAGGTCAGGTGGTCATTGACGGCATGGTGCTCCATGACCTGCCCGACGACGAACGCAGCGATTACCGCGCCCGCCGCATGGGATTCGTTTTCCAGCTCTACAACCTGCTCCCTGTGTTGTCCGCGGTCGAGAACGTGGAGCTGCCCCTGCTGGTGTCTGGCACCAAACCCGCCGAGTCCCGCAAGAGGTCAATGGACATGCTGGAGATGGTCGGACTGAGCGACCGGGCCCAGCACCTTCCTGGCGAGCTCTCGGGCGGGCAACGCCAACGCGTGACGATCGCCCGGGCCCTGGTCAACCAACCGTCCATCGTCTGGGCCGACGAACCCACCGGCGACCTGGACAGCGAGACGGCGACGGAGATCATGGACCTCATGTGCCGGCTAAACGCCGAGAACGGCCAGAGCTTCGTGCTCGTCACCCACTCAGTGGACGTGGGCAACCGGGCCCACCGCATCGTCCGCATGCGTGACGGCGAGATCGTAGACAACGGCAACGGCCAGTTCCCCGGTAAGTAGCAACAACCTGTAATTCCCGGCCGGGTAATCAACCACCAGGACCACTATGGAAGAACTGTTCGGCCTATCCATGGACATCATCATGTTTGGCCTGCTGGCGGTCTTTCTGCCGGCGATCGCCGGCGTGGCCGTCATGGGTTGGCGCAACCGGGTGATGCTCAAACTGGGGCTGCGCAACATTCCCCGCCGCAAGTCCCAGACCGCCCTGATCATCTTCGGCATCATGATCAGCACCCTGATCATGGCGGCCGCCTTCGGCACCGGCGATTCCATCACCTACTCCATCCGCAAGAACGCCATCGACGCCCTGGGCACCATCGACGAGATCATCGTCTCGGCCCGCGCTGACGAATCGGACACCATCGGCAGCTTCAACTACTTCCCCATGCAACGCTACGAACAACTGAAGGTTGAACTGGCCGGCATGGAGACCATCGACGGGCTGGCCCCCGGCATCGGCGAGTACGCTCCGACCATCAATACCAGGACTCAACTGAGCGAAGGCCAGATGCAGATCACCGGGGTGGACCCGGATTCCTTGGACGGGTTCGGCCTCTTCCATCTGACCAACGGCCAGGTGGTCCGTCTGGAGACCCTGGGGCCGAACGACGCCCTCATAAACGAAGAGGCGGCCGACGAACTGGACGCGGTGATCGGAGACGAGTTGGTGACCTTTGTGGCCGGCTCCAGCGTGAAGTTCCGGGTCCAAGGCATAGTGGATAGCGGCGGACTGGCGGGACGGGGTCCAACATTGCTGGTGCGGCTGGACCGGGCCCAGGAGATCTTCGGGCGGGAAGGCCTGATCAACTCCGTGGCCGTTTCCAACCGGGGCGGGGTCTTTGGCGGGGCGGAGCTGAGCGACGAGGTAACCGACGCCCTGCGGGTCCTATTCACCGACCGGGCGATCGCCGGACAGCTTCAGTCACTGCTGAACCGCATAGAAGTCCTGGAGCAGATCGACCTTTTACGGCCCTCTTTGGACGAAGAGTTGGCCGGCGGTCTGGCCGCGCTCGCCGATGGCCTTGGAGAAAGGGGGCTGACCGACGCATTCATCGGTGCGCTGGCCGATGAAGATGTTCAGGAAGAAGTGCTGAACGCCGTAAGCGCCGCCGGGCTGGCCGATGTGGAACGCGAGGCCAGCACCCTCTTCGCCGGGCTGGCCGAGTTCCGGGTGCTGGACATCAAGAAACGGATCTTGGACGTGGCCGACCAAGCCGGTTCCGGAGTGACCAGTATCTTCATAATAATGGGCTTGTTCTCCATCATGGTTGGCGTGCTGCTGATCTTCCTGATATTCGTGATGTTGGCGGCGGCCCGTCGCGCAGAGATGGGCATGGCCCGGGCCGTGGGCGCCAAACGCCGGCACCTGGTCCAGATGTTCATCTTTGAGGGCACGGCCTATTCGTTGGTCTCGGGCGCCGTGGGGGTCCTGCTTGGATTGGGCGCCAGTTACTTGATCGTCTTCGCGGTTAACCGTATCTTCCAGTCGGGCGGCACCGGAGCCCCGGAGAACTTCACCATGTTCGCCCACTTCGAGCTCAGAAGCGCCATCGTCGCCTACTGTCTGGGAATGGTGATCACGCTGGCCACCGTTGGCATATCCGCCTACCGGGTTAGCCGCCTGAACATCGTGGCGGCGGTCCGGGGACTTCCACCACCGGTCCAGCAGTCCCATACCCCATTCCGGACACTTTTGATGGCGCCGCTGCGGGCATTCGCCCGGCCGGCATTGCTCAGTGGGTCCGGTCTCCGGGCGCTGGCAAGATTGGACGTCAGCCAGGGCCTGGGTCTTCTGCTCCAGGCGGTCTGGGCCGGCGTGACCGCGCCTTTAGGTTTTGCCGGCGCGGTATTCCAAGCGTTATGGGTGCCCATGGGCCACGGCTGGTTGACCGCTGTGGCGGGAGCTTTGTTAACCTGGCTGGGCACGTCATCCGACGAGGCGGCCCCGCTGCGCATCGGCATCACCCTGGTCATCGTCGGCGTGGGACTTTCCATCAGGACTTTCGCCCACCGGACCGGGCTCCGGGCAGATGTGGGAGACCGGATCGCCTACACGTTCATGGGGGTGGGAAACCTGGCATTCTGGGCGCTGCCTTTCAGCGCCTTACGTTCTGTCTTTGGCGAGATCGAAGGCGGCATCGAGATGTTCTTCATCTCCGGCATCGCCATGGTGGCGGCGGCGGTCTGGACGGTGATGTACAACGCCGACCTGCTGCAGAAGTTGCTCACATTCGTCACCGGCCCATTCGGCCAACTCAGGCCGGTGCTGGTCACCGCCGTAGCCTATCCGATGGCCGCCAAGTTCCGGACGGGGCTAACCCTAGCCATGTTCGCCCTGGTCATCTTCACCTTGATCGTGATGTCGATCCTCACCGAGGCTTTCAGCGCCGCCGTGGGCGACTCCGATAGAGTGGCCGGCGGCTGGGACATCCAGGCCTCGGTGAATTTCAACACGCCCATCGATGATATCCGTCTGGCCATCGACGAAAAGCCCGGCCTCAATAACGAGGACATCACGTCCATCGGCGGCTACACGACCATCCCCGTAGAGACCCGGCAGGTGGGCGCCGACGATCAGCGGTGGCGTTTCTACGCCATCAGGGCCGCCGATGACCAATACCTGCGGGAAACCGGGGCCAACCTGAAATTGTTCGACCCCGAGTACGGAGAAACCCAAGAAGACATCTGGGCCGCGCTGATAGAGGACTCGAACCTGGTGGTAGTCGACTCCCTGGTGGTGCCGTCCCGGGACAGATTCGGCAACGACGAGGTCCCGTTCGAACTTGAAGGTATCTTCTACGAGGACACCGAGATGGAGGCCATCGACATCGAGGTCCGGGAGCCCCGCACCGGCCAGGTGATTCCGCTGAAGGTCGTCGGTGTGATGGACAGGCTTACTGACGCCTTCGGCGAACTTGGTCTGGGTATGATCGCATCCAGACGGGGGCTGGACGAAGCTATTCCGTTCCGGATCCCGACCACAACTTTCCGGTTCAAAGCCGCCGATGGCGTGGATGTCGCCGTGCTGTCCAAAGACCTGGAGTCGGCCTTCCGGGAGAACGGCATGGAGACCGATGTCTTGTCGGAACTGGTGGACGACATCGCCAGCGGACGGGTGGATCTGGATGAAATCGAGGTGGCTGAACTGCCAGCAACCATGCAGGCCATGACCGCGAAAGACCAGCGCGAGATGCTCGCCCAGGCCGCCAGCAAACGACTGGAGCTGCAAGGTCAGATTCAGGCATTGGCCAGCCAGCGGCAGGTGTTTCTGGAGGAAAAGGTAGAGGCTGCCGGCGCTGCGGAAGAATCGCTCGACTACAAGATCTACACCGCGGTGCGCGAACAGGCACAGAAGAAGGGTATCGAGTACAAGGAGGGCCCGGACTACTGATGCAGCAACCCGAGTCGGTCAAACGCGACCGACTCGGGTTCCGTACGGCTCATGGATATGCCGGCATTACCAATGCATTGCTCAGGGATTGATAATCTCGATCAGCTCCAGACGGTCACCTGCCTCGCCGTCTTCCATGTCGATCTCCAGAATCAGTCCGATACCCGGGACGTAATACTTGTGTTCGTTGGCGTCGGGCTCCAGTGGCGAGAAGTCGCGGGTGACCAGGCAAGCGCCGCCACA
>JACZXN010000218.1 GCA_022571575.1 Chloroflexota bacterium
GTTGGTGCTGAGTTCGCTGGTTTCGGCGAGGTCCAGAGCGCCGGACTCGTCACCGTCTTCAACGAGTTCGTCCTCCGGGACATCGTCCACGACATCTTCTGCAACGCCTTGCTCGACCGCTTCTTCTACGGCTTCTTCTACGGCTTCATCTTCAGCGACGCTCGGAACCGGCGTCGAGTCTTCAACGCCGTTTGCATCGGTAAAGATATTGGGTTCGGCCGGGACATCGTCGTCGATCGGTTGGTCGAAGGCCCTGCCGGGCACGTTGGTGCCCAACCAACCGCCGGGGGACACCGCGGCGATCTCCGGCGCCGGTTGGGGTTTCAGCAACTCCGCCATGCCGGGAACGTAGACCTGTGCGGGGATGAGCCTGCCGATGATGACATTCTCCTTCAATCCCCGGAGCCAGTCTTTCGCCCCACTCACCGCCGCTTGGGTCAGCACCCTGGTGGTCTCCTGGAAGGAGGCCGCGGATAGGAAGCTGTCGGTGAGCAGAGAGGCCCGGGTTATGCCCAGCAGAACGGGCTTGGCGGTGGTGGGTTCGCCACCCTCGGCCAACACCTTGGCGTTCTGGGCTTGGAACTGGAATTTATCGACCATTTGGCCGGGTATGTAATCGGAGTCCCCGGTGGACTCCACCTGAACGCGGCGGAGCATCTGCCGGAGAATGATCTCTATGTGCTTGTCGTGGATCGCCACACCCTGCATCTGATAGACCTGTTGGACCTGGTTCACCAGATAGCGTTGCAGGTCGTCTTTGCCTCGGATGTGGAGGATGTCGTGGGGGTTCAGCGGTCCGCTGATCAGCGGGTCGCCGGCCTTGACCGTATCGCCGTCCTTGACCAACAAGTAGGGCGAGGCGAGGAGCAGGTGTTCCCGGACCTCCACATCGTCCCAGACGATGGAGATGACACCGGAGTTGATCTCCACTCTGCCCCCGATGTTGGCGACGACTTGTTCGACGGGTTCGCCGCCCTCGGCTTCCCCGGCTTCGGCGGCTGCTTCGGCGGCTTTCTTCACGGCAGCCTTGGATTTTTTGCCCTTGAGAGCGGGCATGCTGGTGGCCAGGACCATACCCGGCTCCACCGTCTCGCCCTCATCCACCAGGATCTGGCCGCCCTCGGGAGCCAGATAGTCTTCGCGGAACTCTTCCCGGCTGATCAGCCGCAGGCGGCGGCCCTCTTCATCGGTCTCCAGTTCGACCACGCCGTCGATATCGGCCAGGATGGCCGCGCCCTTGGGAATGCGGGCCTCGAAGAGCTCTTCCACTCTGGGCAGGCCACTGGTGATGTCCAGACCGGCGATACCGCCGGTGTGGAACGTCCGCATGGTCAGTTGGGTGCCGGGCTCTCCGATGCTCTGGGCGGCGATGATGCCGACGGCCTGTCCCATCGCCACCGTGAGCCCGGTGGCGGACAGGATGCCGTAGCAGGCTTGGCAGACGCCGCGGTGGCAATCGCAGGTCAACGGTGAGCGCACCGGTACTTCTCTGATCCCGGCTTCGACCAATTTCCAGCCCATCTCAAGATCGATGGGCTGATTGCGCTCCAGCAGTACCTCGCCGGTCTCGGGATGGGCGACAGTGGCGCCGGCCAGCCTTCCGGCGATCCGCTCCGGCAGGGTCTTGCCGGTCTCGTCTTCGGGCCGGGGGGTGATCCAGTAGGAGTCAATGGTGCCGCAATCCTCTTTCAGGATGATCACTTCCTGGGCGATGTCGATCAGCCGCCGGGTCAGGTAACCGCTGTCGGCGGTCCGGAGAGCCGTGTCGGCCAGTCCTTTGCGGGCCCCGTGGGTGGAGATGAAGTACTCCAGGGCCGTCAGGCCCTCCCGGAAACTGGATTTGATGGGCAGGTCGATGATCCGCCCCTTGGGGTTGCTCATCAGACCGCGCATCCCGGCCATCTGCTTGATCTGGGAGATGTTGCCCTTGGCGCCCGAGAGGGCCATCACCGCGATACCGCCGAAATTGGGCAGTTCCTCTTCCACCAATGCGGTGGTCAGGTCGGAGGCCTCGGTCCAGGCGGCAACGGTTTTCTCGTAGCGCTCTTCCTCGGATATCAGACCCGACAAGAACTGGTCTTCGAAGCCGTGCACCCGTTCGGTGGCCGCTTCCAAGATTTCGTGTTTCTTGGGGGGAACCTGTATGTCGTTGATGGCGATGGTGATTCCCGACGTGGTGGCGTAATGGAATCCCAGGTCTTTGATACTGTCCAACACCGTGGCCGTTTCTTCGTTGCTGAGGGTGCGGTACAGGTCGGCGGTCAGGTCCTTCAAGGCCGACCGGTCCATCAGGATGTTCCGGAACCCGATTCGTTCGGGCAGGATCTCATTGAAGATCATCCGGCCCAGAGTGGTTTCCAGCCATTCGCCGTCGTGGTAACGCACCTCCCGGACATGGATGGGAGCGTGCAGGTCGATGAGGTCCGACGCGAAGGCGATGCTGGCCTCGTCGAAGTCGTTGAATTTGCTGCCAACGCCGGTGCTGGATTCCCGGATCTGCGTCAGATAGAAGCAACCCATCACCATGTCCAGGGTGGGCGCCACCAGCGGTTCTCCGGAAGCGGGCGACAGCATATTGTGAGTGCTGAGCATGATCTCTTTGGCTTCCAGCACCGCCATCCGCGACAGGGGTACGTGGACCGCCATCTGGTCGCCGTCGAAGTCCGCGTTGAAGGCGGAGCAAACCAACGGGTGGATCTGGATGGCGTTGCCCTCGATGAGCACCGGCATGAACGCCTGGATGCCCAGCCTATGCAGCGTGGGGGCGCGGTTGAGAAGGACGGGGCGGTCCTTGATCACATCTTCCAAGATGTCCCAGACCTCTCCCCGGGCCCGCTCCACCATGCGCTTGGCGTTCTTGATGTTGGGCGCAATGCCCAGGATCACCAGACGGTGCATGACGAAGGGCTTGAACAACTCAAGGGCCATGCGTTTGGGCAGGCCGCATTCGTCCATCTTGAGTTCGGGCCCCACCACGATGACGGAACGCCCGCTGTAGTCCACCCGCTTGCCCAGCAGGTTCTGGCGGAAACGCCCTTGCTTGCCGCGCAGCAGGTCGGACAGGGACTTTAGCTTGTGGTTGTGGCTGCCCTGGATGGGGCGGCCCCGGCGGCCGTTGTCGATCAGCGCGTCGACGGCCTCTTGCAACATCCGCTTCTCGTTGCGGATGATGATCTCGGGCGCGCCCAGAGACATGAGCCGCTTCAACCGGTTGTTCCGGTTGATCACCCGGCGGTAGAGGTCGTTGAGGTCGCTGGTGGCGAACCGGCCGCCGTCCAACTGCACCATGGGGCGCAGCTCGGGGGGCAGGACCGGCAGCACCGAGATGATCATATCCTCAACCCGGTTGCCGCTTTTGCGGAAGGCCTCCACCACGCGCAGCCGTTTGATGGCTTTCTTCCGGCGCTGGCCGGAGGTGGAGTGCATCTCATTGACCAGTTGGTCTCTGAGCGCTTCCAGGTTGATGGTTTTCAGGATGGAGAGGATGGCCTCGGCGCCCATGCCCGCTTCGAATGCCTCGCCGTAGGCCTCTTTCAGTGTCCGGTACCGGGACTCGGCGATCAGCTTGTGGACCCGCAGGTCTTCAAGCTCGTCGATGGCCGACTTGAACTGCTCATCCAACTGCCCCTCTTCAGTGGACAATTGGTCCGCGATGGCTTCAATCTCCAATTGGATAACGGCCGGGTCCATCTCCACTTCGGGTACTTCGAACTCAACGGGAGCGTCCGCTTCGTCACCGGTGGCATCCCCTTCATTCCCGGCCGCTTCCGCAGCCGGCTCCGGGGCTGTTTCCTGGGCCGTTTCTTGGGTTGCTTCCAGGGCTGTTTCTTCGGCGGTGACATCATCGCCGGTATCGCCACCGGTCAGTTCGTCTGCCGCGCCTTCGCTGCCTTCCAGGCGGGCTTTAAGCGCGTTGGTCCGCTCTTCAGCTTGGCGGCGCGCCCTCTTCAGTTCCAAGTCAAACTTGGCGTGCTCCAGTTCGATGGCTTCCAGGCGCACGTCTTCGTCCACCGACACGATGATGTGTTGGGCGAAGTAGAGCACCCTTTCCAGGTTCCTGGGAGACAGGTCCAGAAGCAGGCCCAGCCGGCTGGGCGTGGTCTTGCTGAACCATATGTGGGCTACGGGGGCGGCCAGGCGGATATGCCCCATGCGCTCGCGCCGCACCTTGGAACGCGGGACTTCAACACCGC
>JACZXN010000219.1 GCA_022571575.1 Chloroflexota bacterium
AGCCTGGCCCCGCCGGTCAAGGTACACCGTGTCGGGGACGCTGAGGGGACGGTAGTCGTTCTGGAAGTAATCCCGCAGCACCGCCGCCCTCTCGTCCGCGACGAACACGGCGTTCACGGCGATGTGGTTCTCCACGCGGATGCGCATCATCAGCAGTTCCTGGCCTTCCTTGGAGGGGCGCAGCCGCCATTTGCGGACCACGTCGGAGGGGTCGATGGTCGAGTAAAGCAACTCGTCGGTGGTCTTCATCTCCAACACGTTCAACAGCAGGATCCGCCCCTGGAAATACTGGCCCAGCGCGGCCGACGTTTCGCTGCATGCCGCCACCACGAAGGGCATCAGGACTAGAAGGAGCCAGAAGAGTGAGCGCCTAGAGATCAAGTTAGTTCTCCGAACAAGCAGGTTTATGGACACCGGGCTTTACGGATTTCCAGGCCCCCCGGATCTTTTGGAAGGGTTGGTTGCCGGGGATGACGTTGGCTTCACGACCGCGCGGTGGTCAAACTGGGCAATAGGCGCAGACGCTGGACCAGGTCCACCAATACTCCCAGCAGGTATTCCACTTCTTCTTCCGTGTTGTCCCGGCCCAGGGTCAGCCGTAGACTGCCGCGGGCGGTCTCGGCCGATTGGCCCAGGGCCAGCAGAACGTGGGAGGGCTCCAGCGAGCCCGAACTGCAGGCGCTGCCGCTGGAGGCGGCGATGCCGGCCATGTCCAGGCCCAGCAGGATGGGTTCCCCCTCCACTCCGGTGAAGGAGAAGTTCACGTTGTTGGGCAATCTTTGGCTGGGGTGGCCGTTCAGGCGGCTGCCCGGTATCCGCTCCAACACCGCTTCGATGATCCGGTCCCGCATGGCGGCGCAGCGTTGGCTGGTCTCCTCCCTGATGGAGTTGGCCGCTTCCAGGGCCAGGGACAGGCCAACGATGCCCGGTATGTTCTCGGTACCCGAACGGCGTTCCCTCTCTTGACCTCCGCCGTGGCTCAGCGGCAGGTAGGCGGTGCCCCGTTTTATGTAAAGAACTCCGGTGCCCTTGGGGCCGTAGAACTTGTGCCCAGACAGGCTCATCAAGTCTACCCCCAGATGGGCCACGTTCAGGTCCAGGAACCCGGCGGCCTGCACGGCGTCGGTGTGGAACACGATGGTCCGGGATAGGTCTTGGGCCTGTTTTTTGATGGACTTTGAAATCTCGGAGATGGGGTTTATGGTCCCGATCTCGTTGTTGCCGTACATGATGGAGACCAGGGTGGTCCGCTCGTTGATGGCGTTGTACACCGCCTCCGGTTGCACCATCCCATGGGCGTCCACCGGCAGGTAGGTGACCTCAAAACCCAGGGACTCCAGGTGCTGGCAGGCATGCAGCACCGCATGGTGCTCCACGCTGGAGGTTATGACGTGGTTCCCCGTCTCCTGGAGGGCCGTGGCGACTCCGTGGATCGCGGCGTTGTCCG
Organism: Chloroflexota bacterium; assembly: GCA_022571575.1. Next base: position 1,448 of record JACZXN010000219.1, read on the forward strand.
ACTCGGTCCCGCCGCCGGTGAAAACCACCTCTCTGGGGCGGCAATGTAGCACACCGGCCACCCGTTCCCGGGCCTCGTCCAGGGCGTAACGGGCCTCCTGGCCCACCGAGTGGAGACTGGAAGGGTTGCCGAACCGCTGACTGAAATAGGGGACCATGGCCTCCAGGACCTTGGAGTCCAGGGGCGTCGTGCCTGCATGGTCCAGGTAGACTGTGCCTTCAACCGTCATGTTTATCCGTATCTACATCGGCCGAACCGGCCGCGATTTGCCCGCGTTTCGCCAGCGATGCTATTTTAGCATAGCTGGGTCATCCCAACCTAAAACCGGACCTGCCGGGCCGCCCTTCCGTTCCAACCGCCCGTTCCAACAACCCGTTCCAACAACCCGGCCCAACTCCAACCAGGCGAATCTACCTGGGGTAGCTGCTTTTCGCCATCGAGAACAGGAAGAGCCCCACGACACCGACCCACACCCCGTTCACCGGTTCGAAGAACACCGCCAGATAGACCCCACCCAGGACCATGACGCCGCCCACAACCTGGCCCATCCGCGCCGCGATCTGGGTCGCCCGGTGGTGACTTCCCGTAAGTCCCCAGATCCCCGCCCGCAGCAGGCGGCCTCCGTCCAAGGGATAGCCGGGCACCAGGTTGAATACACCCAGACTCAGATTGGTCCACCCCAGCAGCAGCAGGACCACCTCCAGGGTGGAATGGCCCCGGCCCAACAGGTACCAGGCCCCGCCGAAGATGACCGCCAATAGGATGCTGAGGAGTGGGCCCACCAGGGCCACGGCGAACTCGGTGATGGGCCGCTGGGGCTCCCGTTCCAGGCGGGAGACGCCGCCGAATATAAAAAGGGTGATGCCACGGACCGGTATCCCTCTGTTGATGGCCATGACGCTGTGGCTAAGTTCGTGGGCCAAGACCGACAGGAAAAATAGGACCACGGTGAGCATTGCCACCGACCACCGTTGGGCCACCGGCCAGCGCAATCTGGCGTCCTCGAACTGGCCGGCCAGAAGGTAGGTGAGCAGCAGGAATACCAACACCCAACTGATGTTCACCTCGATGGGTATTCCGAAAATCCGGCCCAAGCGTAGCGATGCACCCATTAACTCATGACCCCAGGCCGGTGGACCGGCCACCCGATACTCCATGGCCAGCATCTCACATCAACGGGTGAGGCCGCCACACCCGCCCGGCCTCTCCCTGTTTATCGGGCCTGGGTTATCGAGTCTTGGTTACGGGCCCTGTTTCTTCCCGCGGGCGTAGGCCACCAGCTTGTAGACCAATTTCGCGGCGGTGTAGGAGCAGGCGGGCGGCCCAATGGCGGGCGCGAGTTCGCAAACATCAAACCCCACTATGCGGCGGGACTCGGCCACCCTGCCCAGCAACGACACCAGTTGATGCCAGGCCATTCCCCCCGGTTCCGGGGTGCCCACGGCGGGCATCAGGGCCGGGTCCAGTACGTCCAGGTCCACGCTCACGTACACCGTGTCGCTCAGGCTGTCCAGAACGCTGTCCGGCGAGCTGCGGTGGGAGTTGGGGTCCCAATACCACACCGGCACGTTATTGTTCCGGATGAAGTCGTGCTCTTCCTGGCACAGGCTGCGCACGCCGGCCAGCGCGATCGGGCAGCATTCATGGACCCGCCGGGCGGCGGAGGCGTGCCCGAAGGGGGTGCCCATGTATTCGTTGCGCAGATCGGCGTGGGCGTCCAGATACAACACTGAAAGACCGGGATAGGCGTCAACGTGGGCCTGGACCGAACCGATGGTGATCGAGTGCTCTCCGCCCAGCAGCCCAACGGTCTTTCCCGTTTCCAGGTAGTTTGCCACCGTGTCCCTGACCCGCTCGGTCATCGGGCCGGGACCCGCCATGTGGGGCTCCAGGGCGCCGGTGGTGTGGATGCCGATCTCCGAGACATCCAGTTCCAGCTCGAAGTCGTAATCTTCTAGACCATAGGACGCCGTAATGATGGCCTCTGGGCCCTCTCGGGCGCCGCTCCTGAAGGAGGTAGTGCTGTCGTAAGGGACGGGAATGAGGACCACCTGGGCCAGGTCAAGGGAGGATTGTTCCTGGGGCAAGGCGAGGAAGTTGTGTGGGATCAAAGGTGCGGGGGCCGAGCCCGGCCCGGTTTCGGCCGGCCCGGTTTCAGGCCCGGTTTCAGGCCCGGTTTCAGGCATGGTGGTTGCCCGGTCCTCCGGCCTCCAGGACAGCGCGCTGCTGCTGCGCCTCGGCCAGGCCCTGGCGCTCGTCCAGCCATTCAAGGCCGCGCTCCAAGAGCCAGGTTTTCACCTCGGCAAGGTCGAACAGGTCCTTAACGTCGGCCAACGCCCGTTCGTGATCGAAGGGCTGGCAGGAAAAGATGTCGATGTTGATATAGTCTTTGCGGGGAAAGGTATGGATGCTGATGTGGCTCTCGGCGATGATGACGAACCCGGAGACGCCGGAGTCCTCGCTTTTGGGGGCCTCGTACCGCAGGACCTTGGGTTCGGTGATGCGGGTCATGTCCAAGGAATCAGGGTACCGGTACAAGAAGTCGCGGACCAAGTCTTCGTCCCACATCTTGTCGATATCCCCGCCGTAGCCGTCGATAACCAGGTGCATCCAACCTCCGATCAAATACGCTAGTAAATGCGCTGTAGATAGCCTGAATAACGGATTTGCACTCCTTGGCAAATCCAGTTGTATAGAATATC
>JACZXN010000220.1 GCA_022571575.1 Chloroflexota bacterium
AAAATGGGCGATTCGTGTCACTCCGATCCTTCGGCGGAAGGAGAGGAGTCTCATGCCTGGTTGTAGCGGTCACCTGAGATTTCCCGACTCCGCCAGGGACTCGCGACGAAGTCGGAGCCTCGCCGCCTTCGGCTGGTGTCGGAATGACGAGTGTGCGGCCGAAGGTTGGCAATTCTGTTTTCGGAGCAATGACCATGAAGCCAGTGTGCCCGCCGCGATCAGACGTCAGGGGTTGGAGGAGGTAATGTGGCGGCGAATTCGGTTCGCCAAACATGGCGCCCGGTGTCGTCGCCGCTGACGTCCGGTCCCAACGGAGGCGTTCCGGCTGGATTTTTTCAGTCGGTCTATCTTACCTGCCAACCTGACGGACGTGTGGTTCGAGTTCTCCGGCGCTGTCATCCTCAGGCACTTTGCGGGAGCCCGACTGAGATACTCGACTAAGGCGCCTGCCCAAATCAGCAGAGCCGACTTTATATTAATCTCCACGTATCGGCTGCTCCAGATGAAATCGGTCCTGAAGACCACCTTCATAGGTGGTCTTTTTTGTTTGTCCGGTTCTGGCATAATAGAGCCGTCGCCGCCTCAGCCAGTCACTCTAGTGAAAAGGGGGATCGATGGCGCTTGTCACAGAGCCTTTGGACTCCCGTGCACGCGAACGTCTGTTCACCCTGGTAGAGGATTTCAAGGGCGGCGATCCCCTGGCGCCGGTCAGCGTTGTTGTCCCGTCCACTTACGCCGGCCTGGACTTGCGGCACGACCTGGGCCGCCTTGGCAGCACCAATGTGCACTTCCTCGTCCTATCCCGCCTTGCCGAGCTGTTGGGGGCTCCCTCTCTCGCGGCACAGGGGCGGCGCCCGCTAACCCCCTTGGTGGAAGCCGCCGCGGTCCGGGCCGTTGCATCTGAGGCCGGGGGTCCTCTAGAACCGGTACGGCAGCATCCCGCTCTGAACCGCACGCTGCAGTCAACGTTTCGCGAGTTACGCCATGCCGCTGAGGCGGGGCTTGCCGCTCTGGCGGCCCAGGGCGGGCTCCGAGCCGAAGTCGTGCGCCTTTATCGTCTCTTCCGTGAGCACACGGACCCCAAGTACTACGACCGGGAGGCCTTGGCCCAGGCGGCGGCCCGATCGGTGCGGGACAACACATCCACCGGATTAAAAGACCTGGGACCAGTGGTGTTCTACCTTGTGTCCGGCCTGACTCCGGGCGAGCAGGCGCTGGTGGAGGCGCTTGACGAGCACTGGTCCTGTGCCGTGGTCCTAGGACTTGCCGGTGACCCATCAGGAGATGGTCCCGTCCGCGCCCTGGGAGACAGGCTTGGCCGGGTGTTAGGTCCATCCCAGGAGGGAGCGGAGCCGCGGTTGCCGCCCGTCTCCGGTCTTGTCATCGCGCCCGACCCCCATCAGGAGGTGCGCTGGGTACTGCGGCACCTGATGAAGGCCGCTGAAGAAGGCACGCCCTTCCATCGCATGGCCATCCTCTACCGCCAGTCCAACCCCTACGCCGCTCTGGTCCAGGAGGAACTGAGACTATCGGGGGTAGCCATGGCCGGGCCGGGCAATGTGGATCTGATCGACACAGCGGCAGGCCGCACCCTTCTGGGATTGATGCGGCTGGTGGGGAGGGACTTACCACGGAGCGAGCTCATGGCATGGCTTACCAGTTGCCCTGTTGCCGCTCCAGGGGAACCTCGCCCGGCCATTCATCCGTCGCACTGGGATGCCATTTCCCGGAAGGCGGGGGTTGTCGGCGGCCTGGACCAGTGGGAGCAGCGGCTCGACCGTTACGCTGGGGACATGGAGCGTTTGGCGGAAGAGGGCCTTAGGTTAGGAGACATGCCAGATGCCCGGACCGCCCGCTTGGAAGGCGAAGCGGCCGCCACCCGGTCGCTGTTGAGCTTTGTGACGGGTCTGGCCGGCCGATTGGAAGCGCCTCCCGACGGCAGTGGCTGGCCCGCCTTTGCCGGCTGGGCTCAGGACCTGCTGACGTCCTATCTAGACCGATCCACCGCCAACTTACGCGACGCGGAGGAAGCCGCGCTCACCCGCGTTGAAGAGACATTGCGAGAGATGCGAACCCTGGACGACGTAGAGGCAGGCCCGTCCTTCGACGGGTTCTTCCTAGCGCTGGAAGGGGCCTTGGCCAGTCCGTTAGGTCACCTGGGCCAGACAGGCCGGGGTGTATTCGTCGCGCCATTGAATACGGCCCTGGGTATGAGATTTGACCTGGTATGCGTGGTGGGAATGGTGGAAGGGGCAATGCCGCCGCGTCAAGCCGACGACCCTCTGCTGCCCGACCGGGAGAGGCAGCGGGCCGGGGGCCCTTCCGCGGGACTACCATTGCGAGGCGGACGGGAGGCCGACGAACGCTACTCCTACCTGGCTGCCCTAGCGGCGGGGGAACGGTGCGTTCTCTCTTTCCCTCAAGGTAATCCCGGAGCGCAACGCGGCCAGTTCCCCTCCCGCTGGTTCCTGGAGGCGGCGACACAGTTACACGGCGCCCCAGTGTACACCTCGAATCTGAGGGCGATAGGACCCGTCCCTTGGCTTACCACCGTGGCATCCATGGAAGACGGGCTGCGGACCGTAGCCACGGAGTCGGCGGCCGACATCCACGACCGTGACGTCGAAGGCTTGTGGCGCTGGCGCCGCGCCGGGATGCCGATGGAACAGCACCATCTGGCCGCATCGGGGCAACTGTCCCGTGCCTTGAACCTGGAACAGGGCAGAGAGGCCCGTCAACTGACCCACTGGGACGGCGATGTTTCCATCTTGAAAGGCCGGACGCGCCGGCTGAGGCTCCTGGACCGGCCCGCCCTGTCTCCCACCAGTCTGGAAACGTGGGCTACGTGCCCCTTCCGCTACCTCATGAGCAACGTGCTGGGCGTGGCTGCATTGGAGCAGCCCGAGGACGTGGCGACCATGTCTCCTCTGGAGAAGGGGTCTCTGGTACACGGAGTCCTAGAGAGCTTCATCCGCGGCGGGCAGAAAGAAGGAAGCCTTCCCACTCCCGAGGAACCCTGGAGCGAGGAGCATCGGAACCGATTGCGACGCCTGGCCCACCAGTCGTTCGCCGACGCCGAGGAACGGGGGGTGACCGGAAAGGCACTCCTCTGGGAACTGCAGCAAGAGGCCATCCTGTCGGACCTGGACGAGTTCCTGTCGGCAGACGCCGGCCTGCGGGAACGCTTCGGGGTGACTCCCCATCTGGTGGAGGTGCGGTTCGGATTCCCGGGTTCCTCCGGCGGAGAGCCGGGCTTGGAGGCCGCCCAGCGGGATATTCCAGGGGTAGGAATTCTTCGCTTTCGAGGCGTCGCGGACCGGGTCGATCTAGACCCATCAGGTAAGCTAGCCCTGGTGTTGGACTACAAGACGGGTAGCACGAGAAGTTATCGATCGATGAAAGATGATCCCGTCGCCGGTGGAAAGCGCCTGCAACTCCCCATCTACACGATCGCCCTCCAGAATAGCCTTGGCGACGATGTCACGGTCCGAGCCGCCTACTGGTTCGTCAGCGCCAGCGGACGGTTCGAGATTATCCCGCCGGAGCCGGTGGAGATGGCCCAGGTGGCGAAGCGCTTCGACAGCGTTGTCGGTACTATTGCCCAGGGTATCGCCGAAGGCCTCTTTCCGGCCAATCCAGGCACGGAAGACCGGAATGGCTTCTCCAATTGCAACTATTGTGACTTTAACACCCTGTGCCCCAGCCGGCGGGACATCCACTGGGAGCGGAAGCAGGCCGACTCCCGTTTGCAGGCGTACCTGCAGATGCAGAGCGGCACGCCGGACGAAGCGGAAGGCGAATGTTGAGCGGCTCATTCGTTCCCCAGGACCAGGACGTGCGCCGCCGCATTCAGGAGGCGCTGGAGGAGAATTTCTTCGTGGAGGCGGGGGCGGGCACCGGCAAGACATCGAGCCTGGTGGACCGCATCGTCGCGCTGGTAGCCTCTGGGCGCGCCTCGCTGGACCGAGTGGCGGCTATCACCTTCACCGAGTCCGCGGCGGCGGAACTGCGGGACCGTATCCGGGAGTCCCTGGAGCGGGCGGCCGCGGATTCGGAGCGGCCTATAGAAGAACAAGCCCGCTGCACTCAAGGCGTGGCCGACCTGGACCGGGCTGCTATCCAGACCCTTCACAGCTTCGCCGGGAGCTTGTTG
>JACZXN010000221.1 GCA_022571575.1 Chloroflexota bacterium
AGGGTTTTCATTCCAACGGAAATCATCGGTCTGGAACAACGCCAACCCTGACACCGCCGGACTATTCGACCCGGAAGGGGTCATGGTTTTCACAAAATCCTACCCTCCCGGCTGTTAGGCCGTTCGCCGGTATTGACCGGTATTGAATGGAGGGAATAGCCTTTGCCCGGTGGCTGACGCCGGGTTTATGCTCCTCTACCAACCTGGGACCCCGCCCAGGCAGCGCCATCAACCTTGGCATTCTTGGCAAATTAGGAGGCGGTAACTTTGGAAATCGGAATCTCCATCCCACGGCTGCCCGACGCACCGGGCCTGAAGCGCTTCGTTCAGAGCGCGGAAGAATTGGGCTTTGAGTCGGTCTTGGCCGGCGACCACATCGTATTGCCGACGGCCGGCACCGATCAGTACCCCTACACCAGCGACGGGTCGTTCTCCCGCCCAGCCAACGAGCCGTTCCTGGAGACCATGACCCTGCTGGGTTACCTGGCGGCCTGCACCAGCCGGATCAAGCTGGGCAGCACCGTGATAATCCTTCCCTACCGGAACCCGGTGGTCCAGGCCAAGATGTTCGCCTCGCTGGACGTATTGACCGATGGCCGCATCATCTGCGGCGTGGGCGTGGGGTGGCTGGAGAAGGAGTTCCAGATCCTGGGGCTGGACTACCACCAACGGGGGGCGATGACCGACGAATTCCTGGAGATCATGCAGGCGCTCTGGACCCAGCCGAACCCGGAGTACCACGGCAAGTATTACAGCTTCGACGGGATCCAGTTTGAGCCCAAACCGGTGCAGCAGCCCAGCATTCCCATCTGGGTGGGCGGCCACACCAAGGCGGCCCTGCGCCGGACCGCCAAGTATGGCAGTTGCTGGCACACCACCCGCCAGACCCCGGATTTCGTGGCCGATAACCTGCCCTATCTAAGGGAGCGCATCGAGAAAGAAGGCCGGGACCAGTCCGAGGTCACGGTCTCTCTGAAACGGAGCCTGCATTTCACCGACATCGGTCTGGGCGAAGTCGGCCACGTACGGAGCGGCGGCTCGCTGGTGGCCACCACCCAGGAGGTCATAGACGACCTCCACATCTGCCAGGAGATCGGCATCGGCCAACTGACCTTCGATTTCCGGGTGGAGACCCTGTCGGATTGCATCAGGGTGATGGAGCACCTGGCCGACAAGGTGCTGCCGGTGGCGCGCCGGCTGGGGTAGAGGGACAGGCGCACGTTTGCGGTTTAGCGGCATCGTGATATCCGCTCATGGTGAGCTCGTCGAACCACGGCCGCGGGTCAGTATTGTCCACCGGGGCATGACTTATGCGGCCCTTCGACAGGCTCAGGGTGAGCGGGTCATTCAGCAGTCTGGCATCAGTGCATCGAGAGCTCGTCGAATCACGTTTTGGAAACGATGTCTAGTAACTCTAAAGGCCGCTGTCTTTGAACGACTTGGCCCGTATCACCAACTCCTCGTTGGTGTGGCCCATCTGGGCGATCTGCCGGTCCGTCACCTGCCGTTTCACCTGTCCCGGCGCCCCGGTCACGAAGGAGCGGGCCGGCAACTGGGTCCCGCCGATCACCACGGAATTGGCGGCGATCAGGCAGTTCTCGCCCAACGTAACCCGGTTCAACACCGTGCAGTTGTTGCCCAGGAGGGAGCCCCGGCCCACTCTGTCGCAGTGGACCACCACGGAATGACCAACCGAAACATGGTCTTCGATGATCAGGCCGTTGCCGTGTATGACAGACCCCTCTTGGATATTCACGTAGTCTCCGATGACGATGGCGTCTGGGCTGTCGCCGCGGACGGTTACGCCGGGCCAGATGCTGGCGTACTCGCCGATCACAACGTTGCCGACGACGTAAGCAAACTCGCTGACCCAGGCGGTCTCGGCAACCTTTGGTGTCTTCCCCTCTAGGGTTCGAATCAAGTCAGTCCTCCAATTCTCGTCCGTATTCGCGACACGGCACACGGCCGCGGTCAAAATTCTGTTGTGGTCCAACTTCTAAAGAAGGCCCGGTTCCGGCCGGGGCGGCCGGGGCGTAAACATTTACGCCAGCCGTAGATTATATCTCACGACAAGGGACGGGGGCAGTGGGGAAAACGCGGAAGGGGGAGAAGGGCGCCCTAATCGCGGCTGGCGCCCATGGACCGGCGGGCCTCACGGTCCATATCGCGGTCGATCAGGGCCCGGCGTTTGTCGTACTGCCGTTTGCCACGGGCCAGGCCCAATTCGACCTTGGCCACGTGGCGTTTGATGTAGACGCGCAGGGCCAATATGGTCAGACCCTTCTCGGCGGCGGAACTTGTCATCCGCAGAATCTCGGCCCGGTGGAGCAACAGTTTACGGGGCCGCCTGGGATCATGATTATTGACGCTGGCCGGGTCGTAAGGGGCGATGTAGGTGTTGTAGAGCCACATCTCGCCGTCCACGGCCCTGGCGTAGGCGTCGCGGAGGTCGATTTTTCCGGCCCGGATGGACTTGATCTCGGTACCCTTTAGCGAGATCCCGGCCTCGCAACGCTCCAATATCTCGTAATCGAAATGGGCCTTGCGGTTGGATGCCACCGGGCGAAAGTCACCCGCGGCGGCCTTTTTGGGCGCCGCCTTCTTGGATGCCGGAACGGTTGGAGTCGATGAACCCTTCTTAGCCATTACCTGCCATCATCTAGCCGCCTCGGCTGATCTGCTCCTTCAGTATCTCTATCGCCCGGTCCAGATACACATCGTCGTCGTCGTATTCGACCGGTTCCAGCACCACATCGGGCGTGATTCCTTCGCCCTCGATCAACGAGCCATTGGGGGTGAACCAATGGGCGGTGGTGAAATTAACCCCGGAGCCGTCATCCAGCGGCCACAGGTTGGTGACGCTGCCCTTGCCGAAGGTGGTGGCGCCGATGACGGTGGCCCGCTCGTTGTCGATGATCGCTCCCGTGAACACCTCGCTGGCGCTGGCGCTAAATTCATTCACCAGGACCACCATCGGAACATCCAGGGCCTTGCCCCCCGACTTTACGCCCCAATCGCGGCGGTTCCCTCTGGCGTCCACCTGATAGAGCACCAGTCCGTCTCCGATGAACTGGCTGGTCACGTCGACAACGGACGACACCAATCCGCCCGGATTATTGCGCAGGTCCAACACCAACCCGACTCCCTGGGAACGCTCGAACCGGTCCAGGGCCTCCTTCAATTCGTCGTTGGTCGTGCCCGTGAACCCAGACAGGCGGAGGTGCCCGATCCGGCCCACCTGCATCAGCAGGGTGACGCTCTGCAGGTTTATGATGTCCCGTTCTATCTCGATGGAAACGGGCTCGGCGCTGCTGAGGTGCCGCAGCAACAGGGTCACCTTGGTGCCTCTTTCGCCCCGGATCAACCGGACCACCTCCAGAAGGCTGAGACCCCGGATGCTCTTCCCGTCCACTTCCAAGATCACGTCGCCGGGCCGCACCCCCGCCGCTTCGGCTGGGGTATCGGGCATGGGAGCCAGGATGGTCATCACCCCGTCGCGGATACCAACCTCAGCGCCGATGCCGCTGAAGAACCCACGGATGTCTTCCGTTTCCAGGGAGTATTGCTCCGGGTCCAGAAACGAGGCATAAGGGTCATCCAGGGCCCTCAGCATGCCGCGGATCGCGCCGTCGCTGATGACCCGTGGGTCCAGGTTTTCTCCGTCGATCTGCTCCTGATTCAGCAGCTCCCACACTTCGCTCAATCGCTGGAACTCAGGCGGGAGGCCCTCGATGCTGTTGTCGCCGCCGCTGTCACCGCCGGAACAGGCGGCGGCCACCAATAGCACGAACGCCACGGTGGCGACGACTGGAAAAAGGAGGGGAAAGCGCGTCTTGGTCACTGGTGCTGACTCCTGCCGCGGAGCGGGGGCCAGCGTTCACCGGACGGGGAACAGGCTCCGTGGCGTTCAGTTTGCAGGTATCGATTGTATCATAGGGCATGCTCGGCACAGTCTCCGGGCGCCAGCGCGGGGCATGCTCGGCACAGTCTCCGGGCGCCAGCGCGGGGCAGGCCGGGCCGGCGGCCTGGCCAGGCGCGTTGACACCGATTTCAGCAAACTGCTAGCATGGCGGAAACGGGTCAGGCGCAGCCTCGTTTGAGCCAGACCCGGTTAGCCAGACCCAGTTAGGATG
>JACZXN010000222.1 GCA_022571575.1 Chloroflexota bacterium
GGCGGCGCAACCGGTGGCGGAGGCCGCTCGGGAGGCGGCGCAACCGGTGGCGGAGGCCGCTCGGGAGGCGGCGCAACCGGTGGCGGAGGCCGCTCGGGAGGCGGCGCAACCGGTGGCGGAGGCCGCTAGATCCTTCCCCGAATGGCATCCTGACTGAGGGCTCTCGCCGGAAAGCCCGTGGACAGTTCTCTGGAGGGCCGGCCTTGCCAAAGAACCGACACGTTCCCAAGCGCAGTTGCGTAGCCTGTGGCGTTAAGATGCCAAAGGTGCAACTGCTGCGGGTCGTACGGACCACCCAGGGTCCGGTCGCCGTCGATACCACCGGCAGGGAATCAGGAAGGGGAGCCTACCTCTGCCGGACTCCCGAATGCTGGAGCCGGGCGTTTGGCAAAGGGTCTCTGGGACGCAGTCTCGGAGAGGACCTCTCTTCCCAAGACCTGGAACCGGTACGGACCTATTACGAGGAGAACATCGCCCCCCAGGCTACCGCACCCTAAACTTTAGTTTCTTGATGGATGTGTAAATGACTTCTGACGGACGACCAACCGCAACGGACGAGACAGGCAATGCCACCGCCAGACCCCGCAAGACTACCGGTAAACGGGCCCAGTCCCGTGCCCTAGTCCTGCCGGAGACGATGACAGTCCAGTATCTGGCGGAGGTCCTGAACCAAAATCCCATCGATGTGATCAAACAGTTGATGCGCAACGGGATCATGGCGTCCATGAACCAGGTGGTCGATTATAAGGTGGCCACTCTGGTGACCAGCGCATTGGGAGTCCGCACCAGCATGGCCGAGCAACCCACCGCCGCCAAGGGCCCGTCGGCGGGAAATACCGACACGGAAGACCCAGCCGACCTGACGGTCCGCCCGCCGGTGATCACCATCCTTGGCCACGTGGATCATGGCAAGACATCTCTGTTGGACTACATCAAGAACTCCCACGTTGCCGACCGGGAACCGGGCGGCATCACCCAACACATCGGGGCCTACCAGGTGGAATGCAACGGCCACCCGATAACCTTCCTGGACACGCCGGGGCACGCCGCGTTCACGGCCATCCGGGCCAGGGGAGCCCAGGTGACCGACATAGCCGTGTTGGTCGTCGCCGCGGACGACGGCATCATGCCCCAGACCCTGGAAGCCATCAACCACGCCAAGGCCGCCAAGGTGCCCATCGTGGTCGCCATCAACAAGATGGACCTGCCGGGCGCCGACCCCGAGAGAGTGAAGCGCCAACTCAGCGAACAGGAACTCCTGGTTGAAGACTGGGGCGGCGACGTGATCTCCGTGGACGTATCGGCCAAGACCGGGGATGGCATCGATAACCTGCTGGAGAACCTGTTATTGGTGGCGGAGATCGCCGAACTCAGGGCCAATCCCAATAAACGCGCCCGAGGGACCGTCATTGAAGCCAAGCTGGACCGCAAACGGGGACCCAGCGCCACGGTCCTGGTGCAGGACGGCACCCTGCATATAGGTGATTTCATCGTCGCTGGCAACGTATTCGGCCGGATCAAGGCGATGACCAACGACCAGGGAAGAACCGTGCAAGATGTTCCGCCGGGTTTCCCGGCCGAGGTCCTGGGATTTGGGTCTCTGCCCGAAGCCGGTGACCAGTTTAGTGTCACCTCCAGCGAGCGGGATGCGCGCTCCATCGCCGAAGACAGCGGCAAGGCCCGCGGCGCCCAGCACGGACAGACCCGCGCCCTCACCCTGGAAGAAGTGATCAACCAGGTTGACTCCGACGACGTCAAAGAGCTGAATCTGGTGGTCAAGGCCGATGTCCAGGGCAGCGTGGAAGCGGTCCGCGGGGCGTTGGAGCGGTTGGTCGATGAAGACGCCAAGGTGAGGATACTGCACTCCAGCAGCGGTGCGGTCACTGAATCTGACATCCTCTTGGCCAGCGCCTCCGAAGCCATCGTCATCAGCTTCTCCATCGGGGCCGAGCCCAGCGCCGTGCGTTTGGCCGACCGGATGGGCGTGGAGATCCGCCACTACAACATCATCTACCAGTTGATCGACGACGTTGAAAAGGCCCTTCACGGTATGTTGGACCCCGTCTACACCGACGTGATCATAGGCCGGGCAGAGGTCCGCGAAGTTTTCGAAGGCCGCCGCGGCACCCAGATCGCGGGCTGCCGCGTCTCCGAAGGCCGGATCATCAAGAACGCCGACGTGCGGGTGATGCGGGACGGTACTGTGGTGGAAGAAAACGTTGTAACCAGCCTGCGCCACTTCCGTGACGAGGTGAACGAGATGAACGCCGGCACCGAATGCGGAATCGTTCTGCAGGGGTTCAATGACTTCCAAGAAGGCGACATCCTGGAAGTCCACCGTCAGGAACGGGGCCGGCGTTAAGCCGTCCCCCTCCGGCAGGGTCCCACTCCCTAGAAGCATCAACTCCCTTAAGGTAAGCGCGCCATGTCCCGACGCACCGACCGTATCAACGAACAGTTGCGCGAAGAGATCAGCACGCTCCTCGCGCGTCAGATAAAGGACCCCCGCCTGAACGGTGTGATCAGCATCACCCGAGTGGTCACCAGCGGGGACCTGCGCAGCGCCACGGTCTTCATCAGCGTCATGGGCAAACAGGAAACCAGGCAGGCGGCCCTGGACGGTATACGGTCGGCCGCGTCATTCCTGCGCCGCGAACTCCGCAACCGCATCAATATGAGGCACACTCCGTTCATGACCTACCAACTGGACGATTCTCTGGAAGAGGCGGACCAGGTGCTCCGAGTGATGAATAGGGTCAAGCCGGACGAACCCATTCCTGAAGTACCCATTCCTGAAGTACCCGTTCCTGAAGTACCTGTTTCTGAAGAGCCCGTCTCTGAAACACCCAACGCCTTGGGCGGCGGCTAGCATGGCCAATTCGCAGTCCAACGTCAGGCCGCCGATGGTCAACGGCTTCATCAACCTCTTCAAGCCCTCGGGCATCACCTCCATGGATGCCCTGCGCCGGATCAAGCGCATCACCGGACAGCGCCAGAAGGTCGGTCACGGCGGCACCATGGACCCGTTGGCCCGGGGCGTGCTTCCGGTGTGCTTCGGCCAGGCTACCCGGCTGATGGACTACATCACAGGCGGCCTGAAGCGGTACCGGGTGGAAGTGACCCTGGGCGTCACCACCACCACCTATGACGCAGAGGGCGAAGTGGTGAAGACCGGCGACTGCCAAGGCCTGACCGAGGCTGATGTTTTAGAGAGCCTGAGGCCCTGGATCGGACTGGTGAAGCAGACGCCGCCGATGTACAGCGCCATCAAGATAGATGGGCAGAGGCTCTATAAACTGGCCCGAGCCGGCATAGAGGTGGAGCGCGAGGCCCGCCCGGTGGAGATCCACGACATCAAGATCATCGAATTCGCTCCACCCAAGTTGGTATTGGAAGTAGAGTGCGGGCGCGGCACCTATATGCGCTCCCTGGCCCATGACGTTGGCGAGGCCCTGGGGTGCGGAGGCCATGTGGCCGACCTGATCCGTTTGTTGTGCGGCGGTTTCACGGCCGATGAGTCGGTGACACTTGACCAACTGGAAGAGGCCGGAGATGGGCCGGAGGGCTGGCAGAGATACCTCTATCCCGTGGACTGGATCTTGAGGGGGCTGAAAAGCATCACCTTGGGCCAGCAGGCCGAGGAACACCTGCGGCACGGCCAGGCGGTGACCCTGGGCCGGCCCGAGCTGGAAGCGGGATACCTGGAGGAGTACCGCGCCTACAATTCCGAAGGCAAATTCCTGGCGCTGGTCCGCTTCGACCGACCCACCAACTCCTGGCAGCCGGTAAAGGTATTCCAAACTGACTCCCCTTCCCCCTACGCTCCGGCATCGGTTTAAGCAACCGCCGTCCAGGCCTCGCGGCCTCCTTACCGCCCTCTATTTCATCATCGGTCTCCATGTGCAGCCCCCATGATGATTTATGCTAATATCAACTCCGAGCCGCCATCAATTCGACACTAAAAAGACTGATTTTCTTGACAAACCCCATTCAAGTTGTATAGTTGTTGACGTTACGTAAACCCAGGTGTAGAGCGGGTTTCTTAACAGCGCACCTTGGCACGGCGATCGCGCCGAAACGTTTGGGGGTAAACAACATGGAAGCCTATTGCTTCAAGTGCCG
>JACZXN010000223.1 GCA_022571575.1 Chloroflexota bacterium
TGTATTCGGCCGAGGACGGCGTTCCCGACGGCATGAAGGTGGACGTTGAAGGGAACATCTACTGCACGGGTCCCGAGGGCTGCTGGGTGTTCGACGCATCGGGCAACCACCTGGGCATCATCCGGCTTCCGGAGATCCCCGCCAACTGCGCCTGGGGCGGACCGGACAACCGCACCATGCTGTTCACCGCCCGCACCTCGGTCTTCAGCATGCGCATGAAGACCCCCGGCACGGCTGTTCCCAGAAACTAAACCCGCCGGAGACTGAATCCCACTGAGGACTGAGACCAAAAGAAACGACATGCCCGGATATGACGCGATCGTAATCGGTGTCGGCGGCATGGGAAGCGCCGCCGTCTACCATCTGGCCAGGCGCGGATGGAAAGTGCTGGGGCTGGAGCAATACGGGGTCCCCCACGAGATGGGGTCCTCCCACGGATTCTCCAGGATGATCCGCTACACCCTCCAGGAACATCCCTCCTATGTGCCGCTGGTGCGCCGGGCCTACGAGCTGTGGCACGAGCTGGAGGACGCCGCCGGGGAGCAGTTGATGGTCACCACCGGGTCGGTCCGCGCCGGCCCGCCGGATAGCCCTTTCTTCCAGGGCGCCAAGGAGGCCTGCGACGTCCACGGCATCCCCTACGAGATATTGACCGCCCCGGAGATCAATAAAAGGTTTCCCGGCTACCGGTTCCCCAAGGAGATCTCCTCCATCTACCAGGCCGACGGCGGCTTCCTGCTCCCCGAGCGCTGCATCGTGGACCACGTCCGGGCGGCCAAGGAAGCCGGGGCCGAGGTCCACGAACGGGAGACGGTGCTGGACTGGGAACCACGGGGCGAGGGGGTGACGGTCCGCACCAACCGCGGCAGCTATGGCGCGGGGAGATTGGTGGTCACCGCCGGGGCCTGGGCCGCCAAGCTGACGCCGCAAGTGGCCAAGCACGCGGTGCCCGAGCGCCAGGTTCTGGGCTGGTTTCAACCGGAGCGCCCCGAGCTTTTCCGTACCGGGTCGTTCCCCGTCTTCGGGATCTGGACTGAGCAGGGACGCTATTACGGCTTTCCCAGCCACGATATACCCGGCAATGGGGCCCCCGGATTCAAGATCGGCCGCGCCCATCATCTGCTGCAGAAGGTGGACCCGGACCTGATGGACCGTGAGGTGCACGCCGAAGACGAAGAGGTCTTGCGCCAGTTCACCAGCCGCTATTTTCCGCTGGCCGCGGGTACCGTGCTGGACCTGAAGACCTGCATCTACACCAACACCCCGGACGAGCACTTCCTCATCGGCGTGCTGCCGTCCCATCCCCAGGTTTCGGTGGCGGCCGGGTTCTCAGGCCACGGATTCAAATTCGCCAGCGTTATCGGCGAGATCATGGCCGACCTGGCCCAGCGCGGCGAAACGGATCATGACATCGGCCTTTTCCGGCTGGACAGATTCGGCCCCTAGCCGTCGCGTTCCCGGACCGACGGCGCACTCCGGCCATCCAACTCGGCCTTGGCGCGGCGCGGCGCGCTTGTGAGCGAATCGCCGCCGGTGATATGCTGAAGTTGTCCCATCGAGCTTACCAAACTTGCGAACTTACCGGCCCTGTCAAACTTGAGAATTTTACCGACGCCGGCCCCGGCCGGGACGTGTTGAGACAAATGGACCATCTGATCATCCATGAAACCCCCAACAAGAAGTTGAAGCACCTGATAATCGTCTTCAGCGGCTGGGCGGACGCGGCGGAGGGCGCAACCAGCGCCATAAAATTCCTGCAGCGGAAGCTCCACGCCAAGAAGATGGCAACCATCGACCCCGAGGAATTCTACGACTTCTCCCAGACTCGCCCCTACACCTCCCGCACCAGGGACGGGAAACGCCGCATCCAGTGGCCGTCCAACGAGTTTTCTTACCTCACCGATCCCAGCGCCGAGCCAGGGATAATGGTTTTCGTGGGCGTCGAGCCCAACTTGAAGTGGCGTACCTTCTCCAAGATGGTGGCCAAGGTGGCCAGGGACCACGGCGTTGAATCCGTACTCCACATCGGAGCGCTGTTGGACGCGGTCCCACACACACGCCCGGTCAAACTCAGCGGCACCACCACCCAGCCCAAACTCAACGAGTTTCTGGAGAGTCAGGGCATCCGCTCGTCCAACTACCAAGGTCCCACGGGGATCAGCTCGGCGGTCATGGAAGCCTGCATCAACGAGGGGATGGAATACACGTCCATCTGGGGGCACACCTCCCACTACCTACAGGCGGCGCCCAATCACCGGGTTGGCTCCACCCTGTTGCAGATACTCGTCAAGCTGCTGGACCTGCCCTTGGACCTGACCGAACTGCAGTCAGCGGCCACCACCTACAATGAAGAGGTGGCCAAGGCGGTGGCCAGGGACGAGCAGATCAACTCCTACGTCGCCAAGCTGGAAGGCCAATATGACGAGGCGGTTGCCGCCATCGACATTCCGGACCCGGCCGAATTGGTCAGGGACCTAGAGCAGTTCCTCCGGGGCGAACAGCGCCGTCCTCCCACAGACCCTCTCACCTAGCGCCGACCCCGGAATCCCCTCTGCTGCCGGCCAAATGCACCCGCTTCGCCCACAATGGTCAGCCCCGGCCGGCGAACATCGCCGGCCAATCAGCCTCAGGCACGCTCTGTGGATCAGCCATTAATTCGCCGATTCAACCTATTGACTTGCCAAAGCCGATAGTATATATCTATCTAGCGCTTCGGGGGCAGTGTCTGCGCCCTATCTAAGACTGCGCCCTTAACGGCGGGGCATGATTCCGCTCTCAAGATAAATTGGCGGGACTGTCCAGGCGCCGGCAGCGGTTTAACCACACTAGACGATCATCCGATTGCCCTCTGGGCGCTGGAAACGGCCCCCGGGGACAATGGCTTACCACAATCCCACATACCGATTGGAGGTTAGTCCGTCTTGAATCACTGGTTGAGCAACCCAAAGGTAATGGTTCTAGGACCCTTGACCCTCCTGCTGGCCGCTATCTTGGCCTGCGGCTCGTCAGCCACCGCGACGCCCGCACCGTTGGCGCCGACGGCGGCGCCATCGAGTGCCACGGCGGCTCCCGCCCCGACCGCGGTACCATCGGCTGGAGCCACGTCAGCGCCTGCGCCGACCGTAGCCCCCACCAAGGTTCCCGCGGCGGTAGCCAAACCTTCGGGTACGATCAACGTTGGCCAGAAGGAGTTGGGGCCCTACTTCGGCAGCCCCAAACTGTCGGGCAACCCCCAGATCTTCTTGAACAACGCCTTGCCCATCACCGAGACGCTCGGTATGTATGCCTTCGACAGCAACAGGGTTGTCCCCATGCTGGCCGAAAGTTGGGACATCTCCGCCGACGGCAAAACGTGGACCTACCACATCCGCAAGGGTGTCCAGTTCCACAAGGGCTTCGGCGAGATGACCGTTGAAGACGTGGTCTTCTCCTTTGGACAGATACGGGACAGCGAAAAGCACGCCCGGGCTTCCAACGCCAGGAAGATCTTCTTCGCCGACGATGGCAACCAATCGACCCCGGACGACTTCACCTGGGTGGTCAACTCTGGCGTGGCCTTCTCCGATATACCCATCCTGGAATTGTTGGCGACTCCCCGGGCAACGATTGCCTGGATCGTCAGCAAGAAGCAGTTTGACCAGGACGGCCAAGAGGAAGCCAACCGCAACACGGCCGCCACCGGTCCCTGGGAGATCGTCGATTGGGAGTCCAGTGTGTCCTGGACGATGCGGGCCGTGGAAAACCACTGGCGCCAGACTCCCGCCTTCGCGGAATTGAAGGAGTGGGAGATCCCGGAAGAGAGTTCCCGTGTGGCCGGTTTCAAAACCGGTAACCTGGATACCTTCGTCATGGCTCTGGACTCCATCTCCGAGATAGAGTCGGTCGCGGGAGCGCTGCTGTTGCAGGTACCCGACGCCGGTCAAGCCGGACTGAACATCTACGGCCAGACTTATCTGCCCGCCCGAGATGGAGGCGGAGCGCCTTGGCCCAACTACAACACCGATCTTCCGTGGGTGTCCACCAACAGTGACACCAACTCCCCCGAATGGGACATCGCCCGGAAGGTCCGGTTAGCCCTGTCCATCGCCATCGACCGACA
>JACZXN010000224.1 GCA_022571575.1 Chloroflexota bacterium
GTAAGAAGCCCGGTAGGGGTCGCTGGCCGTGGTGCTGCCGCCCGAGGCGGCGATCTTGATGAAGTCGGCCCCCTGCTTGATCAGGTAGCGGACCCGCTGGCGCACCCCGTCCACGCCGTCGGCTTCGCCGCCCATGTACCAGAGATGGCCGCCGGTCACGGTGAGCGGCGGTCCCGAAACCAAGACCCTGGGGCCTTCCACCAATCCCAGGGCCAGTCCTTCTTTCAGAGCGAATCCGGTGCGGTTCCAGGAGCCGCAATCGCACATGGTGGTGACGCCGGACGCCACCGCCGCGGCGGTGTTGCGGGCCGACCGGAGCAGGCGTATCTCGTCGTTATCGTCCTGATTGACCTGCTCGCCGGTCCGGCCGTCGCCGGGCATGTTGGTGTGGGTGTGGATGTCGAACAGCCCCGCCAGCAATGTGCCGCCGGGAAACTCCAGGGTCTCCATCCCGGCGCCGCCGCTGTCCAGGCATAGCCCTTCCGACGCCGGACCCACCCAGGTGATGGCGTTTCCCCGGATGGCCACGGCCATGCCCTTTTGGACCCGGTCGCTGACGCCGTCGATCAGATTTCCGGGCAAGATAACTCTGAGAGTGTTGTCGGTCTGGGGCAACGTACTCCTCCCGAATCTACGAAAACGATTGACCGGCCACTGATCCAAGCCGAGAACGGCCAAAAAGCGCCGAGTGGGGCTGGGTAGGGCCGGGCCTGCCAGATTATAGCCTACCGGCGTTCCCGAAGCATCAGGAAGGCCAGGGGGACGGCCGATGCGGCGATGAGCAGCAGCGCGGGCAACGCCGCCCGGGCGAAGAACGCCTCGGAGGCCGCCGACCAGATGGAGGTGGCCAGGGTGTTGAACCCGATGGGGCTCAGTATCAGCGTCGCCGGCAACTCCTTCATCACCAGGAGGAAGACCAAGGCCCATCCAGCCAGTATCCCCGGCCGGGCGATGGGCAGCGTCACCGAGGAGAAGGCGCGCAGGGGGCTGTTGCCCAGTCCCCGCGCCGCTTCTTCGATCCTGGGGCTGATCTGCAACAATGAGGTGCGCACCGCTCCCAAAGCCGGCGACAGGAACAGGACCACGTAGGCCAACAACAATAACCCGGTGGTCTGGTACAAGGGCGGCGCGTATCTGGCCCCGAAGAACACCAACGCCAGGGCGATGGCGATCCCCGGCAGGGCGAACCCCACGTAACTGAGCCGTTCCAGTAATCCACTGAGAATTCCCGGATAGCGGACCGATAGCGCCGCCACCGGCAGAGCGGCGGCCACCGCCACCGTAGCCGCCAGGGCCGCGATGTAGACCGAGTTTCCGACTGCTTCCCAGACCAGGTTCAGAGGCTCGCCGGCGGAGAGACCCCGGGCAACCCAGAACCCCAATATGGACATGGGCGCGGCCAGGGAAACGGCCACCACCGCCGAGCAGAATGCCAACGCCGGCCAACGCCACCCGCCAAGCCGGACCGTTGACGCGGGGCGGGTGGCGGAAGACGAACTGCTGTAATAACGGGCGCGGCCCCGGCTGAACACCTCCAGACCCACGATGGCCAGGGCCAGCACCACCAGGGACAGTGACAGTCCGGCGCCGAGGGTCCGGTCCAGCGCCGACTCGTACTGCACGAAGATCGCCCAGGTGAAGGTCTCGTAACGCAGCAGCGACACCGCTCCGAAGTCGGAGAGGGTGTACAGGGCCACCAGCAGCCCCCCGGCGGCGATCCCCGGCCGCAGCAGGGGCAGGGTCACAAAGAAGAAGGTGGTCCAACTGCCGCGGCCCAGGCTGCGGGAGGACTCCTCAAGGGACGGGTCGATCCGGAGCAGGGCCGCCCGGACCGTCAGCACCACATAGGGAAAACTGAGGAAGGTCAGGGTCAACATGGCGCCGTCGAAACCATGGATGTCCGGTTTGAGACGGCCGACTCCCAAGGGCCCTTCCAATGCCTGCTGGAGCATGCCCCTTGGGCCGAGGGCGGCGATCACTATGAACCCGGCCACGTAACTGGGTATGACCAACGGCAGGGCGGAAAGCACCACCCAGGCCCGGCGGAAGGGCAGGTCGGTGCGGGTGGTGAGCCAGGCCAGGGGCAGCGCCAGGACCACGCACGCTACCGTGACGGTGACCACCAGCAGAACGGTCCGGCCCAGTATCTCCGCCACCCGCTGGCGGAACAGCAGCTCCCAAACCTCGCCCCCGCCGTCAAAGGTCCGCACCACCAGGTAGACCAGCGGCAGTAGGAGCGCGGCCCCCACAAGCAACGCCGGGGCCCAGATCATCGCCGGAGGAGCGCTTCTGCCTCCGGCCAATGACCTCAGGCCAGCCGCCGCCATCGAGGAGATGTTCACGATGAGATATTCACGGGGAGATGCTCATGGGGAGATGATCACGGAATGACGCCCGCCTTCCGGAGCAGCTTCTGGGTTCCATCCAGGTCGGCCAGGTCTGCCGACGAGATGTCGGGGTTATTGATCTCGGACAGTGGAGCGACGCCTTCCGCCACGGGGATGCCGGCGGCCAATGGATACTCAAAGGTTTTCTCCACGAAATATCGTTGCGACTCCTCCGACAGCAGGAAGTCCACGAACCGCTGGGCGTTTTCCTCGTTATCCGACGCCGACAGGATCCCCACGCCCGAGACCATCACGATGGCGCCCGGCCCTCCCGCCGGTGGATGGTAGTTGCGGGCGCCGAACGATTCGCCCTCTTCGGCCAGGAACCGGTGCAGGTAGTAGTGGTTCACCAGTCCAACGTCGATCTCACCCACCGCGGCCGCCGCCACGATGGGGGTGTTCTTGGAGTAGACCTTGGGGTCGTTGGCCTGGATGTCCTTCAGCCATTGAAGAGTCTTGTCCTCACCCCACAGCGCGCGCATGGCGGTGACCATCGTCTGGAACGAGGCGTTGGTGGGCGCCCATCCGATGCGGCCCTTCCACTTGGGGTCGGCAAACCCGGTCAGGTCGTCCGGCAGGTCCGCCGGGTTCAGCCTCTCCGTATTGTAGACCACGGTCCGGGCCCGCCCGGAGACGCCGACCCACACGCCGGTGGGAGAGGCCGCCCATTCGGGCACCATTGCCAGGGTGGTGGCCGACAGCGGGCTTAAGAGTTCCGCCACGGCGCTGAGCCCGCCTGGGTCCTGGGCGTAGAACACATCGGCCGGGGTGTTGCCGCCCTCTTCCAACAGTGTGGCGGCAAGCTGGGGTGTTCCGGCGTATCTGACCGAAACATCGATGCCGGTGGCCTCCTTGAACCTTTGGATCAACGGGCCGACCAGGGTTTCGCTGCGCCCCGAATACACGGTTAGGGACCCCGCTTCGCCGCCGGACCCTCCGCAGGCCGCCAGGAGCAACGGCGCCAGCAAGGAAGCCAAGATCATCCAAAGGGCCGCCCGTTTCCGTGGTTGCATATGGATCTCCATCTCTCCTTTACGTCTGGACTACAGCAATATATCGTGCACACATAAATCAATTTGATGTGTCTACTATGTCTTAAAACATGTATACACGATAACCCAAAAACGAGCATACATCCCCGAGTTGGCAGTGTCAATGAAATGCCGGCGAAATCCCCGTTGGTGGATGCCTGAGCACGCTACCGAGCGCAACTGGAAAGCCCGGAGTTCAAGATGGCAGATCTCCGGCGCAATGTTGAAGCTAATGTGGTGCGGCATCGCCGGTATTTGTTCCATTACTAAGGATGGCGGTTGGCTAGATTTCGTCCGGCGAAGATTCTGTTCTATACATTGACATTGTTAACCGCCAAGTCTACACTTATCTCAACTCGCAAGGGTGGCTTTTCCGTGTGTTTTGGGCGAGTGACTACCGGGTTAAAGGCTTACTGGTTAAGCGTTTAGATGAAACAATCCGACCTGGAACAGTCTGAGGACCAACGTTTCGCCGCTCCCGCGCTGGAGTGCGCCGGCCTGGCCAAGCGTTTTGGCGGAGTTACAGCGGTGGCGGGTCTTGACCTGACCATCGCCAAAGGCCAGGTGCTGGCCCTGCTGGGGCCCAGCGGATGTGGCAAGACCACGGCTCTCAGGCTCATTGCCGGGTTCGAAGAGCCGGACCAGGGCATCATCGCCATCGGGGGCCGCACCGTCA
>JACZXN010000225.1 GCA_022571575.1 Chloroflexota bacterium
AAACTCTACGGCCACGAAGGGGCCAAGGTCATCTGCGCCGCACGCACGCTGCGGGAAGGCGACCACCGGTTGTTGGAGGGGTCGCTGGAGGGGACGGTGGCGGAGATCCGAGAGGCCGGGGGAGAGGCCGCCGCCGTGGCCGTCAATATTTCCGAGACCGAAGAGTGTGAAAAGCTGGTCCAGGCCACCAGGGACACCTACGGACCGGCCGATATCCTGGTCAACAACGCCGCCCTGACCTACTTCATCCCGGTGAAGGAATTCCCGGTCAACCGGTGGCTGCGCTCGTGGCTGGTCAACTTCCAAGCGCCGTTCATCCTCAGCCAGCTGGTGCTCCAGGACATGATCTCCCGGGGCAGCGGCAATATCGTCAACATATCCTCCGCTTCGGCCGTGGGTCCCGGCCGCGGCCCATACACCGTGCCCCCGGCCAACGCCGGAGGCACCTGCTATGGGGCAGAAAAAGCAGCCTTGGAGCGATTCACCCAGGGATTGGCCATGGAGGTCTACCAGCACGGGGTGTGCGTCAACTGCGTCGCGCCGTCGCTGGTGGTCCCCACCCCCGGCACCGTGTACCACAATCTGGTCACCGGCATGGACGACCCCAAGGCGGAACCCGCGGACCTGATGGCCCAGGCGGCGTTATTAATGGCCTCGGAGCCCTTGGACAAAGTCACCGGCCGGGTGACCTACAGCCAGCAGATCCTCAGCGAGTTCGGCTGGATCACCGATGCCAAAGGCCGGGGCGTGGACCCCGCCATGCCCGGCAGCGGCTACAGCCAGATTTAGACGCCAACTCTTGGTTCACCCGGCGTGCAGGTTTCTCATTGTTGTCCTGAGCGGTTCGGTTCGGCTCAGAATAAATTCCGTGAGTGGCCGGGACTGGAGCGTCCCCTACCCCAGATGTCCCGACTCCGTCGAGGACTCGCGACGAAGTCGGAGTTTCGCCCGCCGCTGCGGCTGGCTCAGCATGACACTTTCTCTTGGATAGATCGAGTCGTCCTGGTGCGATAGGTGACCACAACGGATTGACGCAGACTTTTAGCAGTGGCTGGCCCTATTGGGGCGTCCCCGAGCTAGGCTCGGTCAAGTTGCCTTACCCTAGTTGTTCGGCTACAATCCTTCTCGCCCATCCCCGGCGCCGCCTGCTTCTGGGATTCGATCACGGCGCGGCAGGCCCGGAGCGGGGAGCATCGGAGGTAGAACCTTGCAAGGCGCCCTGTTCGGTCTAAAGGTGTTGGACCTCACCGAGGACATCGCCGGTTCCTTCTGCACCAGGCTCCTGGCCGACTACGGCGCCGATGTCTTGAAGGTCGAGCCGCCTCAAGGCTCCGCCCTCAGGCGCATGGGGCCCTTTTTTAAAGACGACAACGATCCGGAGAAAAGCCTCTTTTTTCTGGCCATGAACCTGAATAAGAAGGGCTCGACCCTCAACCTGGAAAGCCCCGAGGGCCAGGATATATTCAAGGAGTTGGTTTCCAGGGTCGACGTGGTGGTGGAGAGCTACCGGCCGGGGTACCTGGCCTCCCTGGGATTGGGTTACCCGGACCTGGAGCAGATCAACCCTTCTCTGGTGATGACCTCCATCAGCCCCTTCGGCCAGGACGGCCCCTACAGCCAGTTCAAGAGCGACGAGATCGTCAACTACGCCATGGGCATGATCATGAGCATCAGCGGCATGCAGGGCAGGGAGCCGCTGAAGCATGGGGGGTTTCAAGCCCAGTACGAGGCCGGCCTCAACGCCGCCGGCGCCACCACCATGGCCGTCTTCCACCAGGAAACCACCGGCATCGGCCAGCACATCGACCTGTCCATCACCGAGTGCGTCGCCTCTTCCATGATGGCCACCCAGACCACCTATACCTTCATGGGGGGCACCCAGGCGCGCCGGCGCACCTCCGGCGGCCAGTTCACCCATCCCATGCCCTGCTCCGACGGCTGGATCATCGTTCAATCAGGTGGCGGCGCGTCGTGGCAGGACATCGCCGAATTCTTCCAAGCGCCGGTGTTGTTGGAGCCCCGTTTCGCCGAACCCGCCCAGCGCGGACTGAACGGCGAGGAATTGGACGAGATAGTGCTGGAGTCCATCAAAGACAGGAGCAAATGGGAATTGTTCCCCAAGGCGGCCGAGGCCCGGATGCTCTTTGGCCTGGTGCAGACCCCCGGCGAGTTGGCCGAATGCCCCCAGTTGGAATCCCGTGACTTTTTCCGGGAGATCGACCACCCGGTCATGGGGAAGGTCAAGGTCCCCGCCGTGCTGTTCAACTTCAGCCTGACTCCCTACGAGATGCAGATGCCGGCGCCAACCCTGGGCCAGCACAACCAGGAAGTATATGGGGACGGGCTGGAATACAGCCAGGAACACTTGGACCGGCTTCGCCGTTCCGGCGCCATCTGACGTGAGGATTTAACCCATGGCCCCCACCACTCCCCATCTGCCTTTAGAGGGCATCCGGGTCCTCGACTCCACCTACGTCTTCGCCCTGCCCTACGCCGGCGGGCTGCTGGCGGACCTGGGAGCCGAAGTCATCAAGATCGAGGGGCCCAAACGGCCGGACACCACCCGGTCCGGCGGATTTGCCGGCGCCTTTCCAGAGAACGAGCTGGGCGAAGATTGGTGGAACCGGCCATCCACCTACAACCTGCTGCACCGGGGCAAACAGTCCATCACCCTGGACCTGACCGACCAACGGGGCCGGGACCTGTTCAAGGAATTGGTGGCCATCAGCGACATAGTGATGGAGAATTTCACCCCCAGGGTGATGCGGGGCTGGGGCATGGACTATCCCAACCTGCGCAAGATCAAGCCCGACATCATAATGGTCTCCAACACCGGATACGGCCACGGCGGCGGCCCCTACGCCAACTATCCCGCCCAGGCCACCACCCAGGAGGCCACCCACGGCCACTGCTGGGTCACCGGGTATCCGGGAGAGGGCCCCTCCAAGGCCGGCGCTTCCTTCGTGGACTTTCTGTCCACCTGGACTTCCATCTTCGCCATGGGCTCGGCATTGCGGTACCGCAACAAGACGGGCCAGGGGCAGTGGATCGACATCGGCATGTACCAGGCCGGGGTGATGTTCCTGTCGGAATATATCCTGGACGCCCAGATAAACGGGCGGGAAGGCGGGCGCATCGGCAACCGCCATCCCTACCGCGCGCCCCAGGGCTGCTACCCGGCGGCGGGAGACGACCAGTGGATCGTCCTGACGGTGGCCGATGACGACGAGTGGCGCGCGCTGTGCGGCCTGATGGGACGAGAGGAGCTGGCCGGCGACCCCCGTTATGTCAGCTTGGACGCCCGCCAGAGCAACCATGACGCCATCGACGAGATCATCGGCGCCTGGACGTCCCAGGGAGACAAGTACGAGTTGATGCACCGGCTGCAAGGGGCAGGTATCGCTTCGGGCCCCGTGCTCACCGGCAAAGACGTCCACTACGACCCCCAATACAAGAGCCGGGGTTTCCTGGAGAGGGTCGATTATCCACCCCACCGCAAGATCGGCAGCCGGTTCATCATGGGCCGGCCGTATCACTTCTCCAAGACCCCGTTGAAGATCCGCGGGCCCGCCCCGGAATACGGACAACACAATCAGCCGGTGCTGGAAAACCTGTTGGGCATGGACCCGGCGGCCTATCAAGTCCTGGTTGACGACTCCATAGTCGCCTCGGTCCCCCTGACCGGCGAGGCCCTTACCCGGCTGTCCCCGGAGAAATCGGTGGAGATGGGGCTGCTGGCGGCGTGGGACCCCGATTACCTGGAGAAGCTGGGGCTCACCTAAACGCCCAACAGCCGACGTCACGAGCGCCCTCGGCGTTCCACCCCCTCCCCTTCCTTGACACCCCAAAAACCCAGGAATAAGCTTGGAATGCGGGCCCGTAGCTCAGCGGTAGAGCAGCCGGCTCATAACCGGCAGGTTGCTGGTTCGACACCAGCCGGGCCCACCATCACTGGAAGCGGCACATTTCCACCGGCGACGCTAGAGGTTACCAACGAAAACATGGGCACGTTCAGCGTAACCGTCGAAATTGGGACAACTTCGGGTGGAGAGTTCACCCAAGTAGAAGCCCTGGTGGATACCGGCGCCACCTA
>JACZXN010000226.1 GCA_022571575.1 Chloroflexota bacterium
GTATTTAATATAAGGACCAGGGTGGACACGGCGACCCAACTGATGATCGATAAGACCAGGGGCAGGTCACGGATGATCAACAGTTCCGGGGCCTCCGCCTGGTCGCTGTTGTTCAATAGAAAGAGATAACGGAACAGCCCGAAGGTGACAAATGGCAGGGTGAACAACATGGTGTTGTTGTCGGGGAGGTTGGTGGCCTCCACCGTATATAGAGTATAGCTCAGCCACGCGGCCGCGGCAGACAACATCAATAACTGGTTGATGAAGGGGCCGGAGTAATCCTTCAGCACCGGTCTCTGGTCTTCGGCCGCGTCTCCAGCCAACCTGACCTCGGCGAAACGCCGCCCCAACACGATGAACAGAGCCCCGGCGCCGGTGGTGACGTACAGCCAGGGAGAGGGGGTCACGTCGATGGCCACCGCCCCGGCGACGGCGCGGATCACGTAACCGCTGGTCACCGAGAAAACGTCCAACAACACCACCTGCTTCAACCCCAGGGAGTAGCCGATGTTGATCAGGACGTACAGGCCTCCCGTCACCCCCAACAGCGGTTCCACCAGGACCATCACCGCCAGTCCCGCCGCCGCCAGCAGCAATATGACCATGGCGGCCATGGGGACGCTGACCTTTCCCGAGGCGATGGGCCGGTTCCGTTTCACCGGGTGCCGCCGGTCTCCGGTCCGGTCCATCAGGTCGTTGAATAGATAGACGGCGCTGGAGAGCGCGCAAAAGGCCAGGGCGACCAGCAGCAGGTCCAACAACAAGCCGGGAACGGGACCCAGGTCATCGGTGCTCCAGGCAACATTAACCGCGAAGACGAAGGGCAAGAACACCAGGCCGTTCTTGACCCATTGCAACGGGCGCAGAGCCTTCAACAACGCCATCGGATTAAGGGCCAGTACGCCCGGGGCCACGGGATCATCGATGTTGTCTGCGGTACTCAATGTCGGTCAGTTTTCCTCGCCAACCAGACTCGATTCGACGTCGATCTTGCGGACCCAGCGCAATGCCAGAAGGGCCGCCAGCCCGACGGCCACCGCGAACCACAGAGTGACCAACCGGACCAACACCGTCCCGGCCGACGCTCCAACCCTGGTCACCCCGCTCTGTTGCAAAAAGGCCACCATGCTTCCCTCGGTTCCCACCAGACCGCCGGGAAGAGCTGTGACCGCACCCACCAGAGTCGACGCAGCATAGATGGGCAGCGCCCGCACCAGGTCGATTTCAGACCCGATGCCCTTTAAGATCACCCACAAAGCCAAACCTTCGGCGAACCAGGCCAGGATGCCGACGGCCACACCGGCGGCCATCACCCTGGGCGCCGCCAGTTCTCTGAACCCCTCCTGGGAGTCCCGGAGCAGGCTGCTCCACCGGGACAGTATGGGCAAGCCGGCCAATCTCGAAGCGCCCCGCGACACCGCGAAAATCAACCCAGCCACCGAGATCACCAACGCGGCCGCCAGGACCGCGATGATCGGGGCGGGCAGCAGCGCAAATCCCGTGAGCCCCAGGATGATCACCGAGATCACGTCGGTGAGCCGCTCCATGACCACAACCGGGACCGACCGGCTAACGGGCACTCCGGTCCGGCTGTGGAGCAAGTAGCATTTTACCAACTCGCCCGCCTTGCCGGGTGTTAGGGACATCGCGAGACCGGAGAGAAACACCAGGGCGCTCACACCGGCCGGGGCCTCGATCTTCAGCACCCTCAGATAGAAAGCCCAGCGGAGGAAACGGAGGAGAAAGTTAGCCGATGCCAGACCCAGGGCGGCGAAGAGATAACTGACGGGCAGCCGGCCGATCTCGTCAACGGTGCCGCCGAAATCGCCGTATCCGGCCAGCGCCACGAAGACGCCCACGGTGAGCACGGCCGGCAACAGCCATCTTTTATTCATCTATCCATCTTCATCCAGGGGCCTTTCCGGCAGGGGCCTTTCCGGGCCTTGTGACGGCCAGGGGCGGTTTCAGGGCCGGTCAGCCCTTGGCCTTGAGCTCCGCGTACCAGGCGCCCATCCCGGACATGGTTGCATAGTAGAAGGTGAACACCGAAACGCCGCCCCATATCAGTAGGGGCATGACGCCGCTGAGGGCGGTGGCGAACGACGCGGCCACGACCAGCACTATCAGCATCAGAACTCCGGTCCAGATACCGAATATCGCAGCCTTGCGGCCCGGGGAGGCTGGGCTGCCGCTGGCCGCTGAGACGCCGTAGTAACCGCCGATGAATGGGCCGAAGGGGATTCCAACGATGTGCACGATGGGGATCAGAGCCAATACGATCATGATTCCAAACCCAATCATGACCCCTTTTACCATGACCTGGGCTCGCTATCCGACGCCCGGAATATCCGCTGAATGTTGCCGCCTTTCACGTGTTCCGCTCCTACTTGGTTCCCTGGGGATCAGGTTGAAATTCCGTTGCAACCACCTCAGGCAACCATTATAGACTCGCGGCCTGAATCACGCGCAAGCTTCACCCGGTCCTCAGGTCAACGAAGCACGGTATACTGGGGCGGTTCTCAAGGATCGCCCCACCCGCCAATCAAGGAGCCCCATTGGCCACCGATCCGACTCCCAAATCCGACGGGTACGTGCACGAGTCTCCCTTCGCCGAGCTATTGGACATGCGGGTGCCCGACCCCGACGACGGTTCCAGCACCGTCATAATGCCCATCAACCCCAGCCACCTGCAGCAGGCCGGCAGGGTCCAGGGCGGGATCGTGGTGGCCCTGGCGGACTACGCCTTTTTCCGTGCGGTCAAGGCCCTACTCAAGCCCGGCGAGGCGACCACCACCATCGAGATCAAGATCAACTTCCTCGCCCCCGCGGAGCAGGGCGAACTGACTGCCACCGCCAGGATCATCGACCCAGGACGCCGGCCCGGACGCCGGGTGGTGGTCGGCGAGATGGAGGTCAAAGACCAGGACGGCCGGCTCATCGCCCAGGGCCTCGGCACCTATCTGGTGATACAGCCGTGAAAACAGGCCGAAAAGGGCCTTGAAACAGCCCCGGTTGTTGACCGCATTAGCAGACAATCTTGGATTTGGGGTTGGGCTGGTGTATAATTTTCTTTGGCTTACCAGACTGGAGGTACGTCCTGATGAAGATCCCCATGAAAGTGGACTATGGGGTGCGAGCGCTGGTGGAATTGGCCCTACACTATGGTGACGGCCCTCTTCAAACGGCCACGATCGCCTACAAACAGGGTATCCCCGAGGCCTACCTGGACCAACTGATGACGTCTTTGAACAAATTCGGCTTTGTCCAAAGCCGGAGGGGTCCTCAGGGTGGGCATTCCCTGGCCATGGACCCCAAAGACATCGACCTAAACATGGTGATGGAACGCTTGGACAGCAGCAATTCGCCACTGGACTGCCTCATCAACCCCCACGATTGCGTTTTCTCCCATACCTGCGCCCAGCAGGAGGTATGGAAGACCGTCGAAGCTACGATCCGGGACGTGCTGAGCAACATCTCCGTGGCCGACTTGGCCGAACGCCAGTCGAGCTTGGCCGGACAGGCGGCGTTGCCACTGTAGACCCGTACCGGGGGCTCCTGGAGGCCGGCGGCCCATTCCACGCCTACCATCTCTTGACAACGACTTTTGCCAGCTATAGACTCGAAAAGTTAATGTTTACAGTTAATATTCAACTGACCTGCGCTTGTACGTGTCCGCCCACATAGGGGGCGGGTAGCAATTCTGCACACCTGAAGCCTGCGCCCACCCGTACCGAGAGAATTCTCGGGTAAGCGCAGGTTTTTTTATTGCGAAATCGCCGGCCCAGGCACCTATCGGGACTTGGGCACATCCAAAGAACCAGACACAAAGAGATCACCCCAGTAGTTCCGGAAAACAGAGGAGGGTCCATCCCATGGCCGAACAGCCCATAATGCTCACACCGGAGCAAGTAAAACGATACAGCCGCCACATCATCATGAGTGACGTGGGGAGCAAGGGTCAGCGCGCCCTCATGGGCTCCAAAGCCCTGATCATCGGCGCCGGGGGACTTGGTTCTCCCTCCGCCATCTACCTGTCATTGGCCGGGGTGGGCACGGTGGGCATCGTCGACTTCGACGTGGTTGAACTGTC
>JACZXN010000227.1 GCA_022571575.1 Chloroflexota bacterium
CGGCACACGTTCCCCGCCACCTGGCCGATACCTCCGGCCTACAATGACCGCGAGACCTCGGTGCGGAGCTACCAAGAAGGCATGGAAGAGTGCGAATTGGCCGAGGATGTAGGCTTCGACTGGCTGAGTTTCTCCGAGCACCACTACTCGGGCCGGATCGCAACCGGGACCCCGTCAATCATGGCCTCGGCGGTTGCCGAGCGGTGCAAGAAGATCAAGATCGCCATGCTGGGGCACCTGCTGCCGCTGAACAACCCGGTGCGTATCGCCGAAGAGTTGGCGCTGCTCGACAACCTGACCAACGGCCGCGTCATCGCCGGGTTCCTCCGGGGCACACCCAACGAGGACCAGGTTTACAGCATCAACCCGGCGGAGGGCCGGGGCCGGCTGCTGGAGGGCATGGACCTGATCTTGAAGGCGTTGACCGAGCCCCAGCCCTTCTCCTGGGAGGGCCGCTACTACCAATTCCGCACCGTGGCGGTCTGGCCCCGTCCGGTGCAGCAGCCGTTCCCGCCGGTGGTGGTCGGCACCCGGAGCGACGACACCATCCGCTACGCCGCGGAGCACCGGCTTGGCCTGGGCGTGTCCTTCCTGCCGGTGGAGCAGACGGCGGTGATCACGGATAAGTACCGCGCCTGGTGCGAAGAGGCGGGCTGGAGCCCCGGCCCGGACAGCATCGTCTACCGGGGCAGCATCTACCTGGCCGAGACGGACGAACTGGCCAACGATTGGTTCGAGGGCCTCATGCAGTCCAAGCCCGGGCCGAACATCCCCCTGCGGCGGACGGTGGCCGAGGCGATCCAGTCAGCCCGCACCGGCGGGTCGTTCGACCTGCGGGGCGTGGTGGCCGGCAGTCCGGAGGGCGACGTGGTGGGCAACTCCTTGGGCATCAATTTCCTGGGCGGACCCGACACCGTGGCCAAACAGATCAAGGAATTCCACGACCGGTGCGGCGTGGGCGTGATCGATCTGCCGTTCCAGCAGAACAGGGTGGACCACCGGGGCGTCTTGAAAGAGATCGAACTGTTCGGGAAGGCCGTTATACCGCAGATCAAGGAGTTCTGATCCGGGACCGGTCGGCGCAAGGGGAGTGGATGCCGGAAAATACGGTTAAAGAAGCAGTGTTCAGGGAAGGCCAGGTGGATGCCGGCGGGTTCAGCGTCCGTTACTGGGAGGCTGGGCAAGGCCGGCCCGTGTTCATGCTGGACAGCACGGGCTGGCGGCGGTCCACGCTGCACGACGCCCTGGCCGAGAAGTACCACGTCTTTTCCCTGGAGCTGCCCGGCACCGGAGACTCGCCCGTCAACACCACGTCTCAGTCCGTTGGGGACCTGGCCGCCACCGCCGCCAAGGCAGCCTCCGCGCTGGCCTCGGAGCGGTACACCCTCATCGGCACGTCATTCGGGGCCCACGTGGCCCTGTGGCAAACGCTTCAGGCCCCGGACCAGGTGGAGGCCCTCATCCTGATCTCATCCACGGCTATCAGACCTCTAGAGGTGGCAGCCGAGGCTACCGCTTTGGAAGTCCATGAACTGATGTTCGCCCACCCGGAGAACGCCCAGAAGCATGCGCCCCTGGCCCCGGAGATATTCGCCAAGGAGTCGGAATTGACGCGGCGGCTGAACTCGGGTGTCCACGACGGCGAGGCCGAGGCCAGGCTTGGGGAGATTCGGTGCCCGACGTTGGCGGTCTTCGGAAACCGGGACCGTTTGGTCTCATCCGAGGCGGCCAGGGTCTACCGGGAGAAGATTTCCAACAGCAACATCGCCATCGTCTACGACGCCGGGCACTGCATCATCGGAGAGCGCCCGGAGGCCCTGGCGAACGCGGTGGCCGATTACGCCGAGCAGTGGGAGACCTTCATCGTGGGCCGTCAATCAGGGGTGATCAACCCTTAGACCCGTTGATTGTTCCCACACGTAGGGGCGGGTTTTAAACCCGCCTGGTCGTCAACGATCGCCTTGGTCTAAACGAACGGCTTTTGAACAGTTTCTCGACCTCGGCATCGTTCACAAGAGGCAGAGCGGGTTGGAAACCCGCGCCTACGGAATGACGGCGTGGCCTAGGCTTCGATGAGTTTCTCGGAGATGGCCTGGTCGCGGAGCCCTGAATTCCGCTTCAAGTGGGCCCGGATACCGTCGAGAGCTTTCTCAACCATCGCGGGGTCCAGCAACTTGGCAGCTTCACCCTGTTCGGCAACTTCGAGCAGGTCGGCCGCGTTGTCTCGTATCTGAGATAGGGCCCATTCGACCTGGTCCGCAACCCGCACCAGACCTTCGGGGAATTCCGTATGGGAATTGCCGGGCCGGCCCAGCCGGTCGTAGCCGCCCTTATGCCAGTGGCCGGGGGTGTCATGGCAGTCGAAGCGGATCACTTCCTCGTTGCAAACATCGACGCCGATGGTCGGCCCGCCGCAGCCCACGCCCCGGACATTCAGGATCCTGAGGGGCCATACGTATACGGAGATCTGCCCGTCGACGGACAAGGGAAGTGTCACCGCTTCACCGCGGTATGTTTCGCCCGGTATCTTGGTCGCCATACTCCGATCCTCCAACACCGGCCGGACCAGCCGATATTTTTTTATAATAAGGTGTTCCAAAAATAGCACACTCGATGCTGCGCTCCAAATGGCCTTCCTCGATGCTGATTATCAATAATGCCATCCTGGGCTATAATACGGCGTCGTTCGCCGACCACTTTTACGCCTCGGATGCACCAGGAGGAACCGGATGCTGACTGCCGAACAGAACGCGAGACTCACCCAGGTGGGGCCGGGCACTCCCATGGGAGAGCTGATGCGCCGGTACTGGATCCCCATCCGGCCCCTCGCCCAGCTTCTCGACGAGAAGGTGATGCCCGTCAGGATACTCGGCGAGGACCTGGTGCTTTTCCAAGCCCAGAACGGCGACCTGGGCCTGGTCGGCGAGGTCTGCCCCCACCGCATGACCAAGCTCAAGTATGGGTTCCCGGGGGAGAACGGCATCCGCTGCTGCTACCACGGGTGGATGTTCGATGGTACCGGGCAGTGCATCGACACGCCCATGGAGGCGGCCGGCGGGAGTTTCAAGGACCAGATAAAGATCACCGGGTACCCGGTGCAGGAGTTGGGCGGACTGGTTTGGGCCTACATGGGCCCCGACCCCGCTCCGCTGCTGCCGCCCTGGAGCCTGTTTGTGTTCCCCAACGCCCTGCGCCAGATCGGTATCGTGGAGTTGGACTGCAACTGGCTCCAGTGTCACGAGAACACCGGCGACCCGACCCACAGCGCCTATCTGCACGGGCATTATTTCAAGTTTCTCCTGGAACAGCAGGGCACGCTGGACGAGCGGGCCGGTGACGAACAGACCCACACCATGTACGGCCGCATGAAGCTGGAGGCCGGTATCGAGTCGCTGTGGGTCAACCCCACCGTGCACGGCATGGAGAAGGGGATCAACTACTCCAAGGCCCTGGGCGCCGAGCGGGACTACAAGTCGCGCCACTCCACCGTGATCTTCCCCTTCTTCACCCAGACCGGAGGCCCCACCCGGCCCCGCCAGGAGTTTCAGATACGGGTGCCCGTGGACGACACCCACACCTATCACATCAACTACGGCTGCTACCTCGCTCCGCCGGAGATCGAGGTCCCGGAGCAGGAGATCATCCCCTGGTACAAAGTGCCCCTGTACGACGACGACGGCAAGCCGATGCTGGACTTTGTTTTCGCCCAGGACGCCCACGCCTGGATATCCCAGGGCCCCATCACCGACCGCACCAACGAACACTTGGGCCGCACCGACCTGCCCATCGTCTTCATGCGGCGTCAGTTTGAAGAACAGATGAGCATCGTTGAAGACGGCGGCGAACCCATGAACGTGTTCCGTGACCCGGACAAGATGCCCAGCCTGATCCACGGTGGCATCTGGGACGAGAAAGACTCGGCGGTGATCGGCGTCCGCACCGGCTTATCCAATTTCAGGACCGCCTACCACAGGGGATACGCCATCGACGACGCCGACCGCTACGGCCCGGCCATGCCCCTGATCATCGACATGATGCAGAAGATAGAAGAACTTCAAAATTCGGCGGCGGACTAGGGCTTCAG
>JACZXN010000228.1 GCA_022571575.1 Chloroflexota bacterium
GGTCTCGGTGTAGGTGCCAACTTCCACCTGACCGACTTCGGTTTCCGACATGTCAGGAATGACCGTCCTGATGTCATCCAAGCCCTCGAAGGCGAAGCGGATGATCCCGCCGGTGAAATAGGTGTTTCCGCCCCGGAAATACTCGGGAGCTTTCTCCACAACCAGGACCGAATCGGTGTTTTCTCTGGCGGCGATGGCCGCGGACAGGGCCGCGTTGCCGGCGCCGACGACGATAACGTCATACTGATTTGCCACGGTGTACCTCCGGGGGGACGCGATGGATAGGGTTTGGTGACTGGGCTTTGGACGACAGGATTCAGCCGTTTGGGCGTGCCCTATAATAATCGGTCAGAGATGATGCCACAAGATATTTGCGGAGATTGGCCATGAACCGGTGCGAATGGGGCGCCAGTGAATCGATGATTGCCTACCACGACGAAGAGTGGGGCGTGCCGCTCCACGACGACCGGCTGCTGTTCGAGTTTCTGATCCTGGAGGGCGCCCAGGCGGGTCTGAGCTGGAACACCATTCTGAATAAGCGGGAGAATTACCGGGCGGCCTTCGATGACTTCGACCCGGCGGTGATCGCCGGGTACGGGGACGCCAAGGTGCGGAGCCTGTTGGCGGACGCGGGCATCGTCCGCAACCGGCTGAAGATCGCCGCCGCCATCGGCAATGCCCAGGCCTGCCTGGCCGTGACCCGCGAGTTCGGCAGTTTCGACAGCTACATCTGGGGTTTCGTGGGCGGCAGCCCCAAGACCAACACCTGGAAGTCGATGTCGGAGGTGCCGGCGAAGACCGCCGAATCAGACGCCATGAGCAATGACCTGAAGACCAGGGGGTTCAGGTTCGTCGGCTCGACCATCTGCTACGCCTACATGCAGGCCACCGGCATGGTCAACGACCACACCGTGGACTGCTTCAGGCATGAGCAGGTCTAGCAGCCGGTAGGTTGCCGACGCGGTACACCCGGTTTAAGATACACCGGCCAACTCCGAATAAGACTACCAAGGGGGTATTCGCCAGCATGAGAGCTGCGAGACTTTCCGGACCAAAACACTTCGAGATACTGGAAACCGAAGCGCCGGTGGCGCAGGACGGACAGTGCCTGATCAGGCTGGAGCGCGTCTCCGTCTGCGGCAGCGACATCCGGCACGGGTTTCAGGTCCACCCCGAGGAAGAATATCCCATGGCCATCGGCTCTCCCTGTCACGAATTGGCCGGGACCATCGTCGAAAGCCGGACCGATGAGTACCACGAGGGCCAGCGGGTGATCGTGATTCCGCCCCGGGGCAGCGGCGGATTGGTGGAATACCTCGCCTCCGGGACCGACCGGATGATCCTCCTGCCCGACGAAGGCCCGCTGGATGAGTGGGTCATGTGCCAACCCTCCGGCACGGTGCTTTATTCCTGCCAGCAGATGCCCAACATACTGGGCAAGAACGTCTTGATCATGGGCCAGGGAAGCATCGGTCTCAGCTTCACCATGATCACCTCGCGCCAGGGCGCGGCCAGTGTCATGGTGGCGGACGTGTTGGACTACCGGCTTGAGAAATCCAAGGTGTTCGGCTCGACCCATCAGATCAACCCCGACAAAGTGAACATCGACGAAGCGGTGGCCGAGATCACGGGAGGGGTTGGACCCGACGTGGTGGTCGAGGCCGCCGGTTATCCCGACACCTTCAACGACTGCTTCAGGCTGGTGCGCCAATTCGGGACCATCATCGTTTTCGGTATCCAGACCGACGACTTTGTGCCCATCGAGCACCACTGGATCATGGAGAAGCAGCCGCGGATGATCGGCACCACCGGCGCCCGCAGCGGCGACCCCACCAGCCAGATCAAACACATGGTGGCCCTCCGGGAGCGGGGCTGGTGCGACCCCGCCAAATTGATCACTCACCGCATGGACTTCACGGATGTTCAAAAGGCCTATGACATGTATGATCAACGTCAGGATGAGGTTATCAAGGTGGTGCTGAATCTGAGCTAGCAGCGGGCCAGACGCCCGCGGCGCCTTGCCCGAAGGGCGGTCCAGAGAGTGTTGTGACGAGGTGTGGTGATGGTGAAGCCGTTTTACGAGATCAGGATGGTCAAAGAGAACCTGGACCTGTCCATGGCCCTGTTGCAGGCGGTCCAGGAAGAGAAGGTAACGGCCAAACAACTATTCCGGGATGGACCCGAGGGCATGTTTGTCGCCTTCGCGGTGGACAGCAACGGCCCGGACCAGAAGGAATTAACGCGGCGCGCGGCCAATCAGACGCGCGCCGCCTTTGCGTTGTCGGTGATCCAGACCCAGCGGAGCCTGGACCGGGTCTTCGCCAACGTTCCCATCGAGGAGGAACAGCCCGATCTTCAGGCGGCTCGGTGCGTGATGTTCCTGTTGAACAACACCATCTTGCCCAATCTGTTCTCTCCGGTCTGGGACTGTCCTCTCGAGTACCGCCGCCGGTTCGAAGTGCGGCCCATCAGCCTCCTGATGGACGCCGCCGAACTCCACGGCAAGGGACTCAGTTGGGACCACGTGGGCGGTCTGCACCAGTACCTGGACCTGCTTGAATATTTCGCCAATTGGATCGAAGACCTCCCTGAGATCGATGAACCACGGGCCGCGGTGTCCACCGGCCTATGGGAGAACGCTCCACGGGAAGAAGCGGGGGAAGAGACCGAGCCGGAAGTGGTGCTCGCCAACCCGCCGCGCGCCGAGAAGATCGACCGTTCGGTGTCCGGGTTCGTGTTCGAGCGGTGTGACGTGGGCAGCCCGAGCTTGATTCTCGCCAAGGACCTCTACGCCGGGTTTCAGGAGTGGTGCCGGGAGACCGGCCAGGACGACGTTTCCCAACGCAGTTTTGGCATGCAACTAACTGCCATGGGTTTCCAGCGCCGCCGCCGGGGCCGAGGCAAGCACTGGTGGCAAGGTATCCGACTCACTGCCTCCGCACAAATGGCGGCCGGAGATATAGTGGCCGGCCGGAGCCTGGAACTGATTAACGGCGGCCACGAAGGCTACCAGCCGGAACTGATCACCTGAACCCCCTAGCCGTCGGAACTCGGCGGCTTGCCCGCACCCAGTCAACAGCCGGGCTGGTCAAAATTGCCGCAGCACCCTTTCCGGGTTCGCAGCTTGATCAGGTTGTTGCCCACCAGCAATTTTAGCTTGCGCCATACCGGCATGGGCTGTTTCAGGTTGGCCCAGGGTTGAAAGTTGGGTTGTTCGTTTTGTCGTTCTCGGCCGCACATGGTTGCTTGATTATGACGGTCGGGTAAAATACGGGCAACCTGCGCCAGGAGTCCGCCATGCCAGCCTACCTAGACCGCCTATCCCGGTTCGTCTGCGATACCCGTCTGGAAGACCTGGAACCGTCCACCGTGACCGCCGCCAAGACGGTGGTGCTGGACACTCTGGGCGCGATGCTGGCTGGGAGCCGCCTTCCCGAGAACGAAAAACTGGCCCAACTGGCGGCCAAGACCGGCGGCCAAGGCCCCGCCACGCTTCTGGGACAACCGGGCTCGGCCACCGCGGTTTTCGCGGCCCTGTCCAACGCCACCGCCGGAGTGGCGCTGGAGATGGACGAGGGCAACCGGTTGGGGGGCGGCCACGCCGCCATCCACGTTTTACCGGCGGCGCTGGCCGTGGCCGAGGAACGGGGCGCCAGCGGCAGGGAATTCCTGGAGAGCGTCATCGCCGGCTATGAGGTGACCTCCCGTATCGGCACGGGCACCAAGGTCAAGAAAACGGTCCACTCCCACGGCACCTGGGGGACCATCGGCTCGGCGGTGGCGACGGCCAAACTGATGGGATTCGACCCGGACCAGACCACCCAGGCCATCAACATCGCCGCCTCCATGAGTCCGGCCAACACCTGGGCCCCGTGCCTTGAAGGGGCGACCGTCCGCAACCTGTACCCCGGCCGCTCCGGGTTTCAGGGGATCATGGCGGCCCAGTTGACCCTCTGCGGGTTCACCGGCCTGGAGGACGGTCCCTCCGACATCTACAACAACATCTTGGGAGAATCCTTCGACGCCGAAGCGGTGGTGCAAGAACTGGGCGTTCCGGGGGCCTACCGGATCCAGCGG
>JACZXN010000229.1 GCA_022571575.1 Chloroflexota bacterium
CCGTTTCCTGGAACGCTACGGCGAGGGCATCTACCTGACCATCTATGAGATCGACGACTCCCTGGCCATGGACGACCACCTGAAAGGACAGGAAGCCCGCTACACCACTTCGCGGGTGACCTCCAACTACGTGAACCTGGGCTTCAACAGCATCTGGCTCCATCCCGCCGGCATGAAAGGGGCCTTCACCCAGCTCTCCCAGGTGCTGGTGGATGACAACCCCTGGCCCCCCGCGGGAGACACCTGGCACCTGAAATA
The DNA here is from genome assembly GCA_022571575.1 of Chloroflexota bacterium. The sequence goes on from JACZXN010000229.1 coordinate 259, forward strand.
GGCCCCTTTCGATACGGCCTGCCCTCAAATTGACTCCCCCACAACGCTGTGATACAGTCGGGATATAAAAGATACTTAGTCTCATTAAGGACTGGATGCGCAAGCGCGTAAACGCCCTGGCCGAACAACTGTTGGAGACCCTGGAACAGCAGGGGTACCGTTCCACCGCGCCCCGGCGGGCAGTGGCCCAGGCCATCGCCAACCAGCACAAGCCCTTCACCGCCGAAGACCTGTGGGAGCAGTTGCCCTCTCTGGGGCGGGCCACCATCTTCCGTTCCCTCAAGCTGCTGGTGGAGACCGGCGTGGTCTGCCGGGTGTTGCTGGAGGACGGCGATCTCCATTACCAGTTGAGCCACCGGGGACACCACCACCACCTGCTCTGCGTTGAATGCGGTTCCTCCCAGGACCTGATCGGCTGCGACATCGAGGAATTGCTGCAACAGACCTCGGCCAGCCACGGGTTTGAACTCAGCGGCCATTGGCTGGAGGTCTACGGACGTTGCCGCTCCTGCAGCACCCGAGAACTGGCGGCGGTCTAGTCTCTTTTTTTACCCCAATTGATACTTAATCTCAAAACCAAATTAAATTGATACTCAGTCTGATTGATCGGAGGCGCCGGTGGAAGAAACCCCGCCTATCCAGGACAATATTGGCCTTCCCAGCGGTGACCGCGCTGCTCCTGCTGGCTGCGGCCTGCGCCTCTCCCCAGCCACCCCAGACCCCCAGCGGAAGCCCGCTGCCGGTGGTGGCGACGACCGCCCTGATGGCGGACTTCGTCAGGAACGTGGGAGGTGATCTGGTGGAGGTAACGGCCCTGGTGCCACCGGGGGCCGAGGTGCATTCGTTTCAGAGCACGCCGGCCGACAGCGTGGCCCTGAGCCGCGCCGCCCTGGTGGTTTCCAACGGCGGTGAACTGGACGGATTCCTGGACCCTCTGATCCAAGGCTCGCTGTCCAAAGATGCGGTGCACGTGGTGGCCGCTGCGCCGCTACTGGCGACCGGAGAAACCGACCCTCATTTTTGGCAGAACCCGGTATTCACCGTGGTGTACGTCGAGGAGATCAGGGACGGGCTGATCGCCGCCGACCCGGAGAACGCCGCCATCTACCGGGCGAATTTCGAATCGTACAAGGATGCGCTGACCAAGCTGGATTTCGACATCGCCAGCACCCTCGACACGGTCGACCCGGCGCGCCGTCAACTGATCACCTTCCACGACGCCTTCGGGCACTTCGCCACGCGCTACGGTTGGGAGGTCAACGCCTTCGTCTCCGGCGGCGGCGGCGAGGTGTCTCCCGGACGGTTGGTCGAGATCCTGGAACAGGTCCGGGACCAGGGTATACCGGCGGTCTTTGCCGAGCCCCAATTCCGCGCCGACGTACTGGAAAACGCCGCCCAGGAAGCGGGCGTCGAAGTCGGGACCATCTATTCCGACGTGCTGAACAGCGAGGTCACCAGCTACATAGACATGATGCTCTTCAACGCCAAGAACCTCGCCAGGCTCCTCAGATGATCAGGAACGGGCCAAAACCTATGCGTACAAACACTAAACAGGAAGCCGGGATCAGGGATCGAAACGGAGGAAAGGACGGGACCGGGCTGGCGCTGGAGGTCCGCGACCTGTGGGCCGGTTACGACGGCAAGCCGGCTTTGGAGGGCGTTAGCTTCCAGGTCGAACGCGGCGATATGGTGGGCATCATCGGGCCCAACGGTTCCGGCAAATCGACGCTGATAAAGACCGTCTTGGGGCTGATTAAGCCGCTGAGGGGCGAGGTGTCGGTGCTGGGGAAGCAGGGCGCCCCCGAGCGCCACCTGATGGGCTACACACCCCAAACGGAACTGGTGGACTGGGACTTTCCCGTAACCGTGGCCGACGTGGCCCTCATGGGCCGTTACGCCCGACGCGGCCTGTTCCGGCGGATCACCAAGGAGGACCGGGAGGCCGCCGACGCCGCACTGGAGTTGGTTAAGATATACGGACTGCGGGACCGGCTCATCGGCGAGCTGTCCGGCGGCCAAAGGCGGCGGGTGCTCTTGGCCCGGGCCATGGCCCACAACCCGGAGCTTCTGCTCTTGGACGAGCCGATGGCGGGCCTGGACGCCACCGCCCAACACCGCCTCTTGGACCTGCTGGACGAACTGCGCGGCCGAGGGGCCACCGTGATACTCAGCACCCACGACCTGTCCTGCGTGTCGTCGCGCTGCGACAAGGCGGCCTGCCTCAACCGCAGACTGATCGCCTTCGGCAAGCCCTCCGAGGTACTGAACGAGCAGGTGCTGGGGGACACCTTCGGCACTCACCTGCTCATGGTGCACCTGGACGGCCAGGCCTACGCCTACCAACACCACACCCACACTGACGGGTCTCGGGACGGGTCTCCGGCAACCATGTTCCCACCGAAAACTCCGCCGAAGCCTCGCCGGAAGCCTCGCCGAAAGCCCCACCGGAAGAGTAGCTTTGCCGTGATCGACGCCGTAAACGCCATCAGGGAACCCTGGGAATTCGCCTTCATGCAGCGGGCGTTACTGGCCGCCTCCTTCGCCGCCGTGGTCTGCTCCGTGGTCGGCGTTTTCGTGGTGCTGCGGGGCATGGCCTTCATGGGCGACGCCGTGGCCCACTCGTCCCTGGCGGGGATGTCGGTGGCCTATTTCTTCGGCGGCAGCATATTCTGGGGGGCCTTCGCCTGGGCGGTGCCCGCTTCATTGGCCATCACCTTCATCAGCCGCCGGGCCAATCTGCGGCTGGATACGGCCATCGGCATAATCTTCGTCAGCGGGTTCGCCGTGGGAATAATCTTGATGAGCCGGGTCAGCAACTATACCGCCGACCTTTTCGGGCTCCTCTTCGGCAACGTTCTAGGCGTCTCCTGGGGAGAGGTCGCTCTGATCGGCCTGGTCGCGGGAGGCGTCCTGATGGCCATGGCCGCCCTGTACAAGGAACTGCTGTTCACCGCTTACGACGCCACCATGTCCGCCGCGTCGGGCATCCCCGTGAGGTTCATCCAATACCTGCTGCCCCTCCTGGTGGGCATCACCACCGTCGCCTCCTTGAAGGCGGTGGGAATCGTCTTGGTGCTGGCGCTCCTGGTCACCCCCGCCGCCACCGCGGCGCTCCTGGCCCGCCGGATCCCGGGGATCATGGCCTTGAGCGTGCTCACGGGGCTGATCGCCACCGTGGCCGGGCTCTACCTGTCCTTCCACGCCGACCTTCCCACCGGACCCAGCATCGTGGTCGTCGCCACCGGCATGTTCCTGGCGGCGTTGTTGTTCTCCCCCAGCAAGGGGGTGGTCTGGCGGCAATGGCGCTCCGCTCCCCTCTCACCCAACGAACTGGCCAACGAACCGGCGGACGAACCGGCCGTCTGATCCGTCGCCGTTCCGGCCAACTGCCGATCCGGCCACCGCTGGCACACCCGGACTCCATTCGCTACACTGCATTAGCTTTCCCAGCTACAAGCTTTTGTGAGGAAAATCATGTATGACCTGAACGGCAAAGTTGCCCTGATAACCGGAGCGGGCGGGCGGCACGGCATCGGCCGGAGCATCGCCCTGCGCCTGGCCGAAGAAGGGGCCGACGTGGTTGTGACCGATGTTGAAGCCAGTATGACGGCCATCCGGGCCGAGGACCGGCAGGCCGGTTGGGCTGGGCTGCCCAGCGTGGTGGAGGAGATCGAGGCCAAGGGCCGCCGGGCCCTGGGCCTTTTCTCGGACGTTTCCGACGGCCCACAGGTGGCCGACATGGTGGCCAAGACCCTGGACCAGTTCGGGCACATCGACATCCTGGTGAACAACGCCGGGTCCAGGCCGGGCAAGGACC
>JACZXN010000230.1 GCA_022571575.1 Chloroflexota bacterium
CGTGGTCATCGGCGAACTGCCCCTGCTGGCCGATACCTTCCGCAAGGTGGCGACGCCCAGGATACGCAACATGGCCACCATCGGCGGCGGGCTGGTCAACGGCGACCCGAACCAGGACCCGCCTCCCTCGCTGATCGCCCTGGGAGCGTCGGCGGTGATGACCTCCAAGGACGGAGACCGGGTCGTGCCGTTGGAAGACCTGTTCATCGACTACTACGAGACCGACGTGCTGCCCGGCGAGGTGCTGACCAGCGTGTTGGTCCCGCAGGCCCCCGCCGGTTCCGGCTCGGTCTACCTGAAATTTCTGCCCCGCACCGCCGACGATTACGGCACCGTTTCCGTGGCGGCGGTGGTCTCCAGAGAACCGGACGGCTCATGCAGGGACGTCCGGATCGTCCTGGGTTCGGTGGGCGTCACGCCCATACGGGCCACGCAGGCCGAGGACGCCCTGCGTGGCAAGCCGCTGACCGATGAGAACATCCGGGCCGCCGCCGCAACGGTGAAGGACGCGGTGGACCCCCTGGAGGACTTCCGGGGTTCCGCGGAATACAAGACCGAGATGGCCGAGGTCTTCACCCGCCGCGCCGTGGAGCAGGCCATGGCTCTGATCTCATCCGGCCCGGCGGGGAGTTAGTCCCTTGAAGCTGGAGATTCGCTCCCTGGTTCCCGCCAGCCGTGAGGCCACCTGGGCGCTGGTCATGGACATACCCAGGGCCGCCGCCTGTATCCCCGGGATCAAGGATGTGATCCCGGACGGCGAGGGCCGCTACCAGGCCACCCTCCACGCCAGGGTCGGCCCCATGGGCATGACCTTGAGCGGGACCATCACCGTTCTGTCCCAAGACGCGGAATCCGGCGAGGCCTCGTTCTTGGTCGAGGCCAACGACCGGCGGGTCGGCGGCGGGGTCAAGACCAACTTGACCATGAAGGTTACCGCCCAGTCGCCCAACGAGACCGAATTGGAGATAATTAGCGACACCACCTTCATGGGCCGGCTGGGAGAACTGGGCCAGCCCATCATCCGCAGGAAGGCCCGCAACACCCTGGAAGAGTTCTCCCGGAACCTGGGCAAGATGTTGGCGTCAGGGCCGCAATAACCGTGCGGTTGCTCGGCAGTTGCTCGGTAGTTGCTCGGTAATGGGTCCGTAGTGGGTCCGTCGTGGGTCCGTGGAGAGCCGCGTTCCGTTGACACTGAAATCCAGGGGTTTCTATACTGGTCTGAAGCGTATTTCGTTTTCCATCTGGGTTTCGTGGCCTGATTCAACTCTATCCTGAGGCTCGGCGCCTTGAGCGTGGCCGGGAGGGCCTGTGTGCGGCATAGTCGGATACGTTGGGGGGCAAGAAGCCTGGCCCATCATATTTGAGGGGCTGAGGCGGCTTGAGTACCGGGGCTATGACAGCGCCGGCATCGCCATCGTCGATCCCCAAGGGGACATTCAACTGCGGAAGACCGTTGGCAAGGTCAACGGCCTGGACGGAGATGGCGCCGGACCCCACCCCAGCGGCACCGTGGGCCTTGGCCACACCCGCTGGGCCACCCACGGCCGCCCCTCTCACGAGAACGCCCATCCCCATACCGACTGTCAGCAGCGCGTCGCCGTGGTCCACAACGGCATCGTTGAGAATTACCTGGAGTTGAAACGCCGGCTGACGGACGCCGGCCATGTTTTCAGATCGGAGACCGACAGCGAAGTCCTCACTCATCTGGTTGAAGAGGGGATGGACCGGGGCCTGAGCTTCCAAGAGGCATTCAGGCGCATGGGCCGCATGGTGAAGGGGTCACAGGCCATCTCCGCCGTCCTGCGGGGAGATTCGGCCGAGATCTGCGCCCTCCGTTTGGGGCACGCCGGTGGCATCGTGGTGGCCCAAGCCGAGGGACAGGCGATCATCGGCAGCGACCTGCCGGCGTTGCTGCCCCTCCTTCAGACCGAGTCCAACATGGGCCAGGTGGGGTTCTTGGAGAGCGGTGAGATGGTGGTGGTTACCCGGGGCGGAGTTGAGTACCAGGACCTGGAAGGGAACCACATCGACAAGCAGTCACGGATGGTCTCGCAGGAAGAAGTGCTGGTGGACAAGGCGGGATACCAGCATTTCATGTTGAAGGAGATCATGGAACAGCCCCAGGCGGTGGCCAGCGCCATGCGGGAGCGGGTGGACTTTGAGACCCGGCGGGTGGACCTGCCCGACTTTCCCTTCTCGGCCCGGGAGATAGCCGAACTGGACCGGGTGATGCTCATCGGTTGCGGCACCAGCCTGAACGCCGCCCAGGTGGGGCGTTACCTGGTGGAGCGCTACAGCGGTCTGCCCGCGGAGGCGGAGAGCGCCTCCGAGTTCCGTTACCGCAACCCCTACATCGGCCCCCGCACGCTGGTGGTGGCCATCGGCCAGTCCGGCGAGACGGCGGACACCGTCGCCGCCATGCAGATGGTCAAAGACAAAGGCGGGAAGTTGGTCACCATCTGCAATACCGAGGACAGCCAGGCGACCCGCATCGCCGACGGCACCCTCTACATGCGGGCCGGTATCGAGATCGGCGTCGCCAGCACGAAAACCTTCGTGGCCTCGCTGACCATCCTGAACCTGCTGGCCATCTTCTTGGGCCAGTCCAGGGGCGTTTTGGACACGGCGAAGACGCAGGACCTGGTGGACGGCCTGGCCCAGGCCCCAAGACTTATGGGCGAACTGCTGGCCAATGAGGGGGTTTACCGGCACCTGGCCCAGGAATACGCGGGCTACAACAACTTCCTGTTCTTGGGCCGGGGAATGAACGCGCCCATCGCCTCCGAAGGCGCATTGAAACTCAAGGAGATCAGTTACATCCATGCGGAGTTTTATCCGGCCGGGGAGATGAAACACGGGCCCATCGCCCTCATCGACAATGCCATGGCCACGGTTGCGTTGGCGCCGAAGGACTCGCTCTACGACAAGGTCGCGAACAACGTGAGAGAGGTCAAGGCCCGGGACGGCCGGGTCCTTGCCATCCTGACCGAGGGTGACACCGAGTTGGCGGCCGACGTGGACCATGTCCTGTACATCCCGGAGGCCCCGGAACACATTATCCCTCTGCTGATCACCGTGCCGCTGCAGTTGCTGGCCTACCACATCGCCTTGCTGCGGGGCCGGGACGTGGACCAACCGCGTAACCTGGCTAAATCGGTAACCGTAGAGTAAATCCACAGACCCAACCCCGGTTCGCTGATCTTCCGCAATAGGGCAACCTTGGGCCCCAATCCGACGTGAGCCTTACCGATTCCGCCGCCAATGCGGGAACCCTGCGTTGTTGGTGTTATGGATGCGCCGAAATCCTGCAACATCCACCGGAAAGAGGATTGCAGTTATTTGATTACGGTGTGATTATAAGAGTATGGCAACCGCTTGATAAATCCAGGGTTTTCCCGGATTTAGAGAGGAGCGGCAAACAACGCTCGAGATTTCCAACGTCCGTCCCGGGCCAATCCGTCAGTTGGGGGTATTCCTCCATCCTGATTACAGGTCAGCACCCTGCCGGTCCGTTGGTCTGAGTTCTATTTTTAAGGTGGTGAAATAGCAATTCCTAAAAATAAGGACAAAACGCAAATGTTTTCTAAGCTTGATCACCCGGCGATCTCCTACGAGGACTACCGCCCGTTGCTCGACCCCCAACTGGCCGACGACCTGGCCGCGATTGCCGGCAAGATGGGCGGATTGCGGGTATTGCATCTGAACAGCACCGCCACCGGTGGCGGGGTCGCCGAGATTCTGCAGTCCATGGTGCCCCTGGGCAACTCCCTGGGCATTGAGACTGAACGGATCGTGATCAATCCCCACTCCGCGGAATTCTTCAAGGTCACCAAGAAGATTCACAACCTGCTCCAGGGCGCCGAGGGTGAACTCTCACCCAAGGAGTTGAGCATCTACTTCGGCTGCATCCAGAAGGTGGCCGACGACATGCGGGCCAGGTGCCTTACCGCCGACGTTTGGTTCGTGCACGACCCCCAGTTGCTGCCCCTGGCCAGACTGCTGTCCCGGAATCAGGATGAGACCTGGATCTGGATTTGCCACATCGACCTCACGACG
>JACZXN010000231.1 GCA_022571575.1 Chloroflexota bacterium
ACTCCAGGAGTTCGCCGAACTCTGGGGCATGCCAGTGGCCACCAGCTACAAGGGCAAGAGCACCATCTCCGAGGACCATCCCCTCTCCCTGGGCATGGTGGGCACCTACGGCCAGGAAACGGCCAACAAGGCCGTGGGCGACGCCGACACCGTGGTGGTGATCGGCGCCCTGCTCCGCTCCCAGGAGACCGTGGGCGAACGGCCGGACATCATCGACCCCAACCGCCAGCGCATCATCCAGATCGACATCGACGAGCGCAACGCCGGGTGGTCCTTCCCGGTGGAGATCGGCCTGATCGGAGACGCGAAAGTGATCCTGGAACAGTTGGTGGAGGCCTCAAAAACCGCCGCGCCGGAAAACGCCGCCAACCGGAAGGAATGGACCGCCAGTCTGCCCGGCCGCCGTGACGCCGGGGCCTTCTACGACCAACCGGAGATGCACGAAGACAGCTCGCCGGTCAAGCCCCAGCGGCTGATCGCCCAACTGCAAGCGACCATGGAGCCCTCGACCATCTTCGCCCTGGACGCGGGCAACAACCGCACCTGGATGGCCCATCTCTACCGGGCCCGCCAGGCCAACACCTTCTACAGCCCCGGCGGCACCGCCGGCATGGGTTGGGCGCTGCCCGCCGCGTTGGGCCTGAAGTTGGTCTACCCCAATCAGCCGGTGGTCTGCGTGACCGGCGACGGCGGCTACATGATGACCATGAACGCCATCTCGACGGCGGTGCAGTACGACCTGCCCATCATCTGCGTGGTCTTCAACAATAATATGCTGGGCATGGTCAACGACCATCAACCCGAGGGCCACAAGATCGCCTCCGAGTTCTACCCCACCAACAACGCCACCGTGGCCGAAGGCATGGGCGCCTTCGGGGTCCAGATCAATGATTCCAGGGACCTGCCCGACGCCCTCCGGGCGGCCCAGGCCTCGGGAAAACCGGCGGTGGTCGACGTTCTGATCGATCCGGGCCCCAGCCCCGACGACTGGCGGGCCGGCGCCCACCGGGCGGGCCAAACTTAGCCGACGGGAGACGTAGACCATGCCCAACACGCTGCACGAAAAGATCGCTCTGGTCACCGGCGCCGGTTCCGGCATCGGCCGGGCCACATCACTGGTCCTGGCCCGCGAAGGGGCCACCGTCGTGGTGTCGGACATCAACGCCGAGGGCGGCGAGGAGACTCTGAGCGCCATCAAAGACCTGGGCGGCGACGGCATGTTCGTCCACGCCGATGTCTCCCGGGCCGCCGACGTGGCAGCCCTGGTGGACGCCACCGTCAAGGCCTATGGCCGCCTGGATTGCGCCTACAACAACGCCGGCATCGAAGGCTATTTCGGTGGACGCCTCCACGAATATCCGGAGGACACCTTCGACCGCCTGATGGACATCAACGTGAAGGGCGTCTGGCTCTGCCTGAAATATGAGATTCCCCAGATGCTCAAACAGGGCGGCGGGGCCATCGTCAACACCGCCTCGGCCGCGGGGCTGGTGGGATCCCGGCGGATGTCGGCTTATTCGGCCAGCAAACACGCCGTCGTGGGCCTCACCAAGTCGGCGGCGTTGGATTACGCCAAAGATGGAATCCGGGTGAACGCCGTCTGCCCGGGGATCATCGACACGCCGATGATGGACCGGTTGGTGGCCGGCCGGGACGACTACGCGGCAGCCATCCCGACGCGCCAGCCCATCGGCCGCAAAGGCACGCCCGAGGAGATCGCGGAAGCGGTGGCCTGGCTGTGCTCCGACGCCGCATCACTGGTGACCGGTATGACCATGTCAGTCGACGGCGCCTTCACCGCGCAATAGCCGCTATTCAGGTTTCCGCTCGCGGTGGATTGATGGGGCGCTGCTTTTTATAACTATTTAGGAGATTTGGCCTTGGGTCTGTACCTGAGAGAACTATGAAAATCCTGCTGATCGCAACCAACCGCCACGGGCGCTACATGAGCAACCTTCAGGCCCAGCCCCTTCCGCTAGGCTTAGCCTACATCGCCGGGTACCTGGACCCTGAACAACACAGCACAAAAATGTTGGACCTCATGTTCGCCGATGACTACCTCGGCGACGTGGAAAGGGCAGTGAAAGACTTCCAACCCGACCTAGTGGGGCTGTCGATCCGAAACTTAGACAATGGCAGCAATCTGAACCCTCAGTCGGTGCTTCCAATAACCAAGGAGGTCACGGACCTGGTCCGGTCGATCAGCCAAGCCACCATCGTCTGTGGCGGTCCTGCTTTCAGCATCCTCCCGGCCGAGTGTTTCGACTATATCGGGCCTGATTTGGGAATCACGGGCGGCGGCGGCGATTCCTTCTCCGACCTGGCTGACCGTCTCGAACGGGGGGAGTCATACAAAGACTTGCCTGGCCTGGTGTACAGGGAAGATGACAAGATCACAATAACTGAACAGCAGCCGACTTCTGGGGTTATGAAGCCCCCGCGCCTGGAAGACCTGGACTTGGACAGATACGCTGAGGCGGGGTTCGGCATCGGTGTTATCACCAAATGGTTCGGCAACCAGCCCGCCCGGCAGAACTTGCGGCCCATCGAAGAGGTGATCGCCGAAGTGAAGGACCTGAGGCAGCGGCTGGGTTTGAGTAAGTTCTTCTTCATAGCCAACGGTTTCAACCTACCTCCCGATCACGCCAAGTCATTTTGCCAAGCCCTGATCGGCGCTGATCTGAACATCGAATGGAACACCGGCCTTGTCCCCGAGAGCTGCGACCGGGAATTGATCGACCTGATGAGGGAAGCAGGCTGCCGTTTGGTGATAATCGGCGACTTGGTAGTCGATGCCCATGACCCGGATGACCTGTCCGTCCGCCTGGACCAGATGCTCCAAGTCTGCCGCCTGTGTGAGGAAAGTGGCCTACCCTACACCGTCGGTCAAACCTTCGGCGCCCCTGGAGAAACCCGGGAAACCGTGGAGCGGAAACTGGCCTTTCTTCGGGGCATCAATCCAGCGGTGGCAAACCTGAGGGTGGGAATACGGATGTTGCCTGGATCAAAGTCCACGGACCAGGCGAGATCAGAAGGGCGGGTCTTTGACGACGGAGACCTGATTCAGCCCACCTTTTACGTTGCGAAATCGGTGGAGGACTGGATCGTCGGTCATCTGCAAACCGAGGCCGGCCATAACCCCAACTGGAACGTTGACTGACGCCTGACCGGCAAGGCAGACCTAGGTGATTGAATCATGCCAGTGGGGCTGAATCGCGAAATGCTGCCTCTTGGTTGATTTCATGGAATAGTCCTTGTGATGCGGGACTTAAGTATCAAGTCCAATCACTCTACGGAGTTTTTGGAACGACTCAGCCAATCCATTGGCATAATCTCAAGAACCAGGTGATTCATTATATTTCTTAATCAATTCAAATACTCGGTCCTTGTATTCAGAATGGTCTCTCAGCAACTGTAGATCTTCGTCAGTCTCGATTTCGGCTATGACGGCTGCTCCGAGCGAAGCGAGTTTTTCAAGAAAGTCCATTGCCTCTGAGAACCTCTCGAGTCGGCTACTCGCACACGCCGCGTTAAATAGCAAACTTGTATCTAAGGGATTGCGAGCAAGACCTTTTGAAGATACGTCGAAGGCGGCGAGGAGACTCCGAGCGCCATCAAAGACCTGGGCGGCGACGGCATATTCGTCCACGCTGATGTCTCCCGGGCCGCCGACGTGGCAGCCCTGGTGGACGCCACCGTCAAGGCCTATGGCCGCCTGGATTGCGCCTACAACAACGCCGGCATCGAAGGCTATTTCGGTGGACGCCTCCACGAATATCCGGAGGACACCTTCGACCGCCTGATGGACATCAACGTGAAGGGCGTCTGGCTCTGCCTGAAATATGAGATTCCCCAGATGCTCAAACAGGGCGGCGGGGCCATCGTCAACACCGCCTCGGCCGCTGGATTGGTGGGATCCCGGCGGATGTCGGCTTATTCGGCCAGCAAACACGCCGTCGTGGGCCTCACCAAGTCGGCGGCGTTGGATTACGCCAAAGATGGAATCCGGGTGAACGCCGTCTGCCCGGGGATCAT
>JACZXN010000232.1 GCA_022571575.1 Chloroflexota bacterium
CTTGGCAGGTCGGCCCATTGAAAATCAGTTTGACCGCCCCGCCCGGACCGGCCGGAGCAGCCGTCGCCACGCCCGAACACCGGGCGGAGAGCGCCGGCGGCCTATTGCATCTCCCGGGACGAAGCCGGGGCGGACCGTTCCTGCGCCTACCGTGGCGATTCCGTTCCCGGGAGCAAGACGTACCGATGGACGACCCGGGTCTGGGCGGGAGCCCGCTGGACCTCAATTCTGAACTGTACCTATCGTTGAGCGAGGACCTCCAAGAGCAGTCCCGGGCCTATCCCCACGTTTGGGAGTATCTGTCAAAGCTGCCCATGGACGAGATCGGGATGCCCCAGTTCAACTCCCGCTTGACCCAGGAGATGGCCGGCCAGAAGAACCGGAACATCATCTACCCGGTAAGCGAGGGCATCTTCATCCACATCCATCCCGACCAGCGGGACAGCCGGGACTTCTACTTCGCCATTGAGCCTTCCATGGGACCCAACGTTCCGGGGCTCATGGACCAGGTGGACCGGCGCCTGATCAACTACATCGAAGAACTCAAATCCGCAGTGACCGGCGATGACCGCAGCAGGGTGCTGTTGAGCTGTTTGGAGCGCATCTGCTCGGTGAAGGGGGGGATGCGGAACCGCAAAACCATCAGGGTCAGCCGGGCGGAGTTGGAAGGGCTGCGCTATCTGATGGTCCGGGACAAAGAGGGCCTGGGCGTCATAGAGCCCCTGATCTTGGACCCGTACATCGAAGACATATCCTGCAGCGGCGTCGGCCCGCTATTCGTGGAACACAAGATATTCGGCAGCCTCAAGTCGGGGGTCTCCTTCGACACCGAACCCGAATTGGACCACTTCGTCATCAAGCTCTCGGAGAAGATTGGCCGGCCCGTGACCGTCCGGGAGCCCATCGTGGATGCCGTGCTGCCCGACGGCTCCAGGGTCAACATCGTGTTTGGAGGCGACGTTTCCAAGCGGGGCAGCAACTTCACCATCCGGAAGTTCAAAACCACCCCCATGAGCATCATCGACCTGATCGAGGTTGGGACGCTCTCCTACGAGATGGCCGCCTATCTCTCGCTGATGATCGGCACGGGTATGAACACCTTTATATCGGGTGAAACAGCCTCGGGAAAGACCACCCTATTGAACGCGACGACGACACTGATCCCGCCCAACCACAAGATAGTAAGCATCGAGGACACAGCCGAGCTTCAGGTACCCCATCCCAACTGGACCCGTGAGGTGGTCCGCGGGAATGTGGGCGGCGGTTCGTCGGTCACCATGTTCGACCTCCTGAAGGCCGCCATGAGGCAGCGTCCCAACGAGATAATCATCGGCGAGATACGGGGTGAAGAAGGGGCCGTCGTCTTTCAGGCCATGCAGACCGGTCACGCCTGCATGGCCACCTTCCACGCCTCTTCGGTGGAGAAGCTGATCCAGCGGCTGACCGGGAACCCCATCAACATCCCAAAGACCTACATCGACAGCTTGAACCTGATCATCATCATGAGCTCGGTCCGGCTGCCCGACGGCAGCACCGGACGACGGGTGATGAGCATCAACGAGATCGTCTCCTACGACAGCGAGACCAACTCCTTCAACTTCATCGAGGTCTTCCGGTGGAACCCAGCAACGGACCGGTTCGAGTTCCCCGGTTTCAACAACGCCTATATTCTGGAGAACGTGGTGGCCGCCCGGCGGGGCCTGCCGCCCAAAGAGGCCCGCCGCATCTATGAAGAGATCGACGCCAGAGCCATGATCCTGCGCAAACTCCACGAAAGGGGAGTCAACAACTTTTATGAGCTTCACAGAATCCTCTCGCAGGCCTATAGACAAGGTCTCTTCCGATAACCTGGCCGTCGGATTCGACCTGCTCTCCAACCTGACCTATATGTCGGTCCTGAGCCTGGGCAGTCTGCCCAGGGACCAGGTCCTGGAGCACTGCGCCCGTCAGCAACTCAAGACGGCCGTGTTTTTCGATTTTATCTACGTAATGGCCAAGCGCGTCGGCATGGAATACACCCGTGCCTTCCAGTTGGCGGCGGAGAAGGCAAGAGCCTCAAGCATCAAGAGCCTCCTGCTGCGGTTCGCCGCCTCGATCTCCTCGGGAGAATCGGAGCGGGAGTTCGTGATTCAGGAGGCCGAGACCGAGGGAGAGCGGTACGGCAACGAATACGAGCGCGGTGTGGAGAACCTCCGGAAATGGACCGACGCCTACGCCGCCATATTGATCTCGGTGACGCTGATCATGGTGGTCTCGTTGGTCTCCACCATGATGGGTTCTTTGGACCAAAACTTCATCGTTATCATGGCCTTCGCCCTTTTCTTCATCACCGGAGTGGGCGTCTTCATCATTCACAAGGTCGCCCCCGTGGAACAGTACACCTTCGACGCCAAGGGCGCCCTCCCCAAGGACCGGAGAAAGGCGCGGCGTTGGTTCGTCCTCCTGGCGCCGGTTGGGTTCGGCGCGGCCATCCTTTTCGGACCTCAGTACGGAATCATGATGGGCAGCGCCGTGGCGTTTCTGGCCATCGGGCTCTCGCTCCTACCCGCCGGATGGTACGCCTGGAAGGACGACGGAATCGTGCGCAACCTGGACACCGAGTTCCCCACCTTCATCCGCAGCGTGGGCAGCATCGCCGGGGCTTCGGGAGTAACCCTGACCCAAGCACTGAAGAGGATCGACACCAAATCCATGGGTTCCCTGGAGCCTCACATCGACCGGCTGAACCTGAGGCTGGCGGCCCATCTGCCCACCCAGCATTGCTGGGACGCATTCCGGGCCGAGACCGGCAGCGAGCTGGTCAAGCGCACCACCCACATGCTGGAGGACGGCGCCGAGTTGGGCGGGCGGCCCGACCAGGTGGGGAACATCTGCTCATCGTTCGCCATGAACATGGTCCAGCTCCGGGCCAAGCGGGCGCTGACCGCATCGACGTTCTCGTTCCTGACGTTGCCCATGCACGCCACCATGATCTTCATCCTGGTCTTCGTGCTGGAGATCATCACCAACTTCAACTCCAAGTTGGGCTCGGCGGCGGCGGGGTTGGACAACTACGACCGCGGGGGGTTCGCCGTTCCCGATGGACTGGCCATCCCGCCCGGGATCTCGCTGCCAACCCAGGGGGATCTGGCCGGGGGGCTGGACCTGTTCGGCAATCAGGACATGGTGATGGTGACCTTTATGATCGTGCTGGTGGTGGCCATCCTGACCGTCGCCAACTCCATCGCGCCCAAGGCGGCGGCCGGGGGTAGCAACCTTAAACTGCTGTCCTATTTCGCGCTGATGAGCCTGGTTTCGGGGTCCATCCTGGCCATCGTGCCCCTGGTCACCGGGAAGATATTCGGTATCGAGTAGATCGTTGTCAATAAACCTGGAAATCGCAGGCCGGCCACGGGCCAGCCGGGAGTGTCAACCATGAAACGACCCAGATTCAACAGAGCCAGAACCATATTCCAGCGGACCCTCCGCGGGGCGCCGGGCCTGGTCAAGTCCCGGCGGGAATTTCTCAGCCGGGCGTTGGCGGATATTCGTCGAAAGGAGTACACGGTGTTTGTGGAGCCCGCCCTGAAACAATTCAGGAAGCCATTCAGGCTGGGCTCCGGCTCCAGCAGGGCTGCCGAGGCGTTGCCGGCGCCCCAGCAGGATGCGCCACCAGCTCTTCCCGCCCATCAGGGACAGGCCGGTGGGGACCTGGTTGATCCCAGATTGGTCGAGGAGATATTCGCCCGGTCCGCCCCTCACGTCGTCCGGCCCGAGGAGAGCCATGAACTTGGCCGATGGGACGCCGCCGAGCCGGCCGCGGCCGCTTCACCAGAGGGGTCCGTCTCTGCTGGGACGGAAGCACTTGAGATTGGCTCCGAGGGCCCGGTGGAGACGACATCAGGGGCTGCTGGGTCCACCGCCGAGACCACCCCGCCACGGCCGGCCAATGGACCGATGGTGCGCACCATGGTTGAAGCCTTCCCGGACACACCGATAGACGGCGACGGCGGCTTGGTCGATTTTCTATCCGAAGACCTCCAAAATATCTT
>JACZXN010000233.1 GCA_022571575.1 Chloroflexota bacterium
ATGAAAGTAGGAGAAAACACGGCAAACATGGAAGCAGATTACGACGTAGTTATCCTGGGGGCCGGAGCCGCGGGTTTGGCTGCCGGTCTCTACACCACCAGGGCGATGATGAAGACGATGATCCTGGAGCAATTGGGCCCTGGCGGCCAACTCCTGATCACCGACGAGATCGACAACTACCCCGGCTTTCCGGACGGCGTCAAGGGTCAGGAACTGGCCACAAGGATGGAGCAGCAGACCGCCCGCTTCGGGGCCGAGACCGAGTACACCGAAGTCATGGGGATCGAGGACATCGAAAAACCGGTTAAGACGGTCCATACCGACGACCGGGACTTCACCGCCAAGACCATTATCATCGCCACCGGCGGCTCCCACAACAAGCTGGGCGTGTCCGGTGAAGATGCGCTTGCCGGCCGTGGCGTCTCCTACTGCGCCGTGTGCGACGGCAACTTCTTCCGCGGTCAGGACGTGGTGGTGGTGGGTGGCGGCGACGCCGCCCTGGACGAAGGCCATTACCTCAGCGGGATCGTCAAGTCGGTGACCTACATCCACCGCCGGGACGAACTCCGGGGCGCCAAGGTGCTTCAGGAGCGGGCCTTCGCCAATGAGAAGGTCAAGTTCCTCTGGAGCCACGTGGTCGAGGAGTTCCGGGGAGACGAAACCCTGGACCGGGCCCTGGTCAAGAATCTCAAGACCAACGAGGTCTACGAGTACCCGATGGCCGCCGCATTCATCTATGTGGGCTTCCATCCCAACACCGACTATCTCAAGGACCTCTTGGAACTGGACGCCGGCGGCCACATCTGCACTGACATCAACATGAGGACCGCCATACCCGGGGTCTACGCTTGCGGCGACGCCCGGGCGGAGTCCACCCGGCAGCTTGGCGCCGCCGTGGGCGACGGCATCACCGCCGCGCTGGCGGCCTACCACGACCTCAGCGCCTAGCCCGCCGAAGATTCAGGCGGCTCACGGGGCAGAGAAACATCTCTGCCCCTTTTCCATGCCCTTTTCCTCTTCAGACCCCGGCGAACTCCCGGACCAGTATCACGCCCCCGGCAACCACGATCACCGCGACCACCGCGTAGCGGAAGACTCGTTCGTTGATCCGGTTCACCAGCACCGCGGACATGCCAAATCCGATGAGCAGCCCGGGAGTCATGACCCCGATGTTGGCCAGCGTGTCCCGGCCCACCAGTCCGGTGGCGGCGTAGAGGCCGAAGGCCACTATGTCCGACGTCAGAAAGAACAGCGCCAAAACCGCCCGGACCGTCTCCGCCTTCCACCGCTGGGCGATGGCGTAGATGGCTCCCAGGGGGCCGCCGATCCCGATGGTGGTCACTGCCAAAGAGGTTAGAAATCCGAATATCAGCCCGGCCGGCCGGCGCTGGGCGAAGGGCAGTTGAACGTTGGATAGGCTGAACAGGCCCAGGAGGATGATCACGATGGCGATGGTTATCCGCAGGACGCTGGGACTGGCCGAGTTCAGCGCCAGGACGCCGATGGGTGTGGCGGCCATCCCTCCCAGGACCAAACCGATGCTGGCGCGTAGTTTCAAGTGGCGCCAGGTCCGTACCAACACCATGGCCATCACGATGCCGATGAGGCTGTTTGACACCACCACTGCCTGTTGGGGCTCCAGGTACAGCAGAAGCACCGGCACCGCCACCAGCCCGAAGCCAAAGCCAACGGTGCCGATGACCGTGGCGGCGGCAACGACGATGAGGATGCTGAAGAAAAGTTCGGGGCCGGTTACCAAAGCTGGGCTTAGTTTCCCGGCGCCAGGTTGAACAACCCCTGGCCGGCGGCAACCTTGAGGGCCAGGTTCACGTCGACAACCAGAGGGCCGTTCCGGAGGACCTCCATCTCTAACTGCTGGGAGCGATTGACCGAAAAGGCCCGTTCGCCGTCCAGCGCCACGGTGTAGTCCCGCCTCTCGACGGCCAATCTCTCGCCCTCCGCCATGCGCTGCCATGAAGAGATGACCACCGCCGGGATCATGCCCGGAGCGATGGGGGCAAGGACCGTGCTGGCTCCAGACACATCCGCTCCGGGGCCGGCGATGCTGTACTGCAAGCCGCCCTGGTCGATCAGGGAGACCACTTCCAGCCGCGCGCCGATGGACGAGAGCCCGATGGACGCCGGCTCGGCCCTGGTGAGAAACACCTGGTAAATAGTGTCGATATCCCAGATGGCCCTGGTGGCCACGAACCGTTCCTTGGAGAGGGCCACGTCGATGAGGGCGATGTCCCGCGGTTCGCCGTCCACGTAGACCTGCATGGTCTTGCTGGGCACGGCGACTTCAAAGATGTCCAGCCTGCCCTGGGCCACCAGTCCCGCCGCCAGACCGGCCAGGGTGCCCTCCACCATGGCCGGAAACACGTTGTTGGTGCCGGTGGAGATCGCCACCACCGGGATGGTCCGGCAGCCAACAGCCGCCGCCCGGTTGGTGCCGTCTCCGCCCAGGATCACCAGGCAATCGACGCCCTGCTCCGCCATGGACGCCGCCGCCCGCACCGTGTCGCCCTCGGAGTGGAAGGCCGGCATGTCCAGGAGTTCCACGTCCAAGGAGAGGTGCGGGTCATCTAAGGCCCGACGCACCAGGTTGGAACCGTCGGGCATGCCCAGCACGCGCTTTATACCCACCGATTGGAGTCCCAGCATCACCCGGCGGACGGTGTTCACCTTCTCCCAGTCGGGCACCACCCGGCCCTGAGCGACCAGCCGCCGGATGTCTTTGCTGGCGGCGGGGTTGGCGATTATTCCTACCAAACCCAAGGGCTGTCTCCTTTACGTGGGATACTGGATAGGGGTGCTTCCAACCGGGCCGGCCGGCGCCGGTCTTTCCCAGCAGATGGCGCCCGCCGGTGGTGCGCCGACGCCCTCGCCGCTATAATTGCGCAATCAACCGGACCGGCCCCGAGCGCGGGCCGCGTCGTACCGGTCGATAAACAGGCCCGATTATAGCACTGGGAGGACTGGGATGAGCGCTGAATTGGCTTTCATGTCCGCCGTGGAACTGGCGCAGGCGATACGCCAGAAGAAGGTCTCGTCGTTGGAGGCAACCGAGAATTTCTTCCAACGCATCGACCGGTTGGACCCCCGGTTGAACTCCTACCTGACCCTCTGCCGGGACCAGGCATTGGCCGACGCCAGGGCTGCCGATGCGGCGGTGCAAGGTGGTTCGGAATTGGGGCCGCTGCACGGGGTGCCCATCTCCATCAAGGACCTGGAGATGACCAAGGGAGTGACCACCACCATGGGGTCGGCCGTGTTCCGGGACCGGGTGCCCGACCTGGACTCAATCGTGGTGGAGCGGGTGAAAGCGTCCGGGGCGGTCATCCTGGGCAAGACCAACACCCCCGAGTTCGGCCAATCGGGCACCACCGAGAACATGCTGGGCGAGCCCTGCCGCAACCCCTGGAACACCGAGCGCACGCCGGGCGGCTCCAGCGGCGGCGCGGCGGCGGCCCTGGCGGCGGGTCTCTGCACCGTGTCCATGGGCAGCGACGGCGGCGGCTCCATCCGCATCCCCGCCAGTTTCAGCGGCGTGTTCGGCATCAAGCCCACTCAGGGCCGGGTGCCCCGCTACGGCGGCTACGGACGGCCCTCGGCCAACCATTTCTCCCAGTCGGGGCCCCTCACCCGGACGGTGGCCGACGCGGCCCTGTTGTTGCAGGTCGTGGCCGGACCCGACTCCCGGGACGTGACGTCCCTGCGGCAACCGGCGCCTGACTTCAGCGCGGGCCTGCGTGGCGATTTGATCGAGGGTGTCAAGGGGATGCGGTTGGCCTGGAGCAGTGACTTCGGCTACGCGGCGGTGGACCCCGGTGTCGTCCAGGTGACGGAGCGGGCGGCCAAGCTATTCGCCGGTATGGGCGCCACGGTCGAAGACGCCGGGCTGAATATGGAAGACCCGTTCCAGGCCTTCTGGGACGTGTTCGCCACGGCAACCTATACATCGTACGGGCATCTGCTGGAGGATCACCGGAACGACTTCTCGGATTACGGCCTGAGGTCCA